>NZ_VPBA01000002.1:0-137957 GCF_013418945.1 Acinetobacter sp. YH12112
GAATAATTCAAGTGAATTTGTTTGAAAGAAGAACTTTAAAAGCTTTATTTTCACCCGATAAAATACCCATAAAACAAGAGGAAGCTCAAATGAGCTTCCTCTTGTGAAAAATTGTGGGACAGCAATGATCTCCGGATGCGCTTTTTTTATGGCACTTATCATGTGCACTCTCGCTCAAATTACATTCTGTGCATAGTGTTAAGCGCAAAAAGCCGGCATCATTTTTACAGTGTTGAATCAGTTTGGATAGAGTTATGTTTCGTTTCGCTGCAATGGCAGGACTGGCGATTGCTGTTACAGGATGTACCACCACCCAGAATATTGTGTCTAAAGTGACACCATCTGCCGAAACACCGTTGGCACAGGTGTTAAAAGAGCGTCCGGATTTACGTAAACAGCTGGCGACAGTCGAGCTGCGTCAATTCTTTAATAATGTCGAATCACCGACTGCGGCCCAGGTTAAAGTGACTGAAACCGGTTTAATGGATGATTCGGTACGCTCGATTCGCACCATTTACAGTTTTAAACTGGTCGATGGCGACTGGGAAAAAGTGAAAACTGAAAAGAGCTATCAATGTCTGCGCGGCAAAAATACCAAGACTTTCCAGAAGGCTGTATGTCCTTAATTCGCTTGAATCTTTTAATGATTTTGATTGAAAAGCGTAGCTAAACCCTACGCTTTTCTGTTTTTAAAACCGGGGATTTATACTGGTTTCGTTCAGCTGCTTTAGCTAAGTGTTGCTGCCGGAAGTTCAGCATTTCCCCATCAGAAAAGTCACAGATTTTAAAAATAAACTCTGCTACACTGCGCCCATTGTTATGATTGCAGCCTGCTAATCTTGCAGGCTTTTGAGCGCTATGCAAACCACTCCAACTACAACGCTCTCCCGCGCCACCTTAATGTTTCCGCTGGCTTTGGTGCTGTTCGAATTTTCCGTCTATATCGGCAATGATCTGGTACAGCCGGCCATGCTCGCCATTACCCAGGATTTTGGCGTCAGCAGTTCCTGGGCAGCCTCCTCGATGTCGTTTTATCTGCTCGGCGGTGCCTGTGTCGCGGCCATTTTAGGCCCTTTGTCAGACCGTTTAGGCCGTAAAAAAGTCCTGCTGGGTGGGGTACTGTTTTTTGTGGTGACCTGCCTGCTGATTTTATTGACCCAGAATATCGAAAGCTTTTTATTGCTGCGCTTTTTGCAGGGCTTTGGCCTGTCGGTGATTACCGCAGTGGGTTATGCCGCCATTCAGGAAAGTTTTGCCGAACGCGATGCAATTAAAGTCATGGCACTCATGGCCAATGTATCGCTGCTGGCGCCGCTACTGGGGCCGGTGTTGGGTGCGTTTATGATCGAGCATGTGTCCTGGCATTGGGGTTTTATCGGGATTGCGGCCTTGGCGGCTGTAAGCTGGCTCGGACTGAAAGCCAAAATGCCGGAGCAGCAGCTCAGTATTCCGAAACAGCCAATTGGCTATATCTGGGATGACTTTAAACAGGTACTGAAAAACCGCCGTTTTCTGACCATGACCTTTGCCTTGCCGCTCTTAAGCATGCCGCTGATGTTATGGATTGCCTTGTCGCCGGTGATGCTGGTGGAACAGCTCGGTCTGAGCAGTCTGCAATATGGTCTGGCCCAATTTCCGGTCTTGGGCGGTCTGATTGCCGGGAATTTATTGTTGCTGAAAATCATTGACCGTTTTGCTTTGGGACAGACTGTGCTGATGGGCTTGCCACTCATGTTGGTCGGTACCTTGCTGTTAATTCTTGGTCTGCTCATACCGGATTATTTGATCTGGTGTCTGATTCTGGGTATGACTTTAATCAGCTTTGGCGAGGGTATCAGTTTTTCAATTATTTACCGTTTTGCCCTGATGTCGTCCGAAGTGTCTAAAGGGACGGTGGCCGCAACTGCTTCTGTGCTAATGATGCTGAGCTTTTTTGTGGTGATTGAACTGGTGCGCATGCTCTACAGTCATTTTGAACTGTGGGCTTATAGCCTGTCCTGTTTTGCCCTAATTGCCTTGTGGTTTGCTTATCCGCGGCTGAGTCTGAAACAGATTATGCGTGAACGTGCCGAAAGCGGTCAGTTTTAAGTGGGCTGATCATCTGGCATCTTAAATAAGATAACGTGGCTAAAAGGCCAAAATAAAAGGCATCCAGCAGACAGTGGTCTGGTGGATGCCTGATTCACAGATCCGTCAGAAGTTACACTTCGACCTGCGGTTGTGCCATTTTCTTCAGTTTGGCATCAAAAATAAACGGGCCAAACGGTAAAATCGAGGCAATCACACCCATTAAAAATACCTGAATTGACCATTTCTGTTTTTCACAGACCACGAACAGCACCACCAGAAAGGCAATAAACAGCACACCGTGGCCCATGCCGACGTATTTCACCAGAATTGGGTTACCCCATATATATTTCAGTGGCATGGCAATAAACAGCAAGGCCAGAAAAGATAAACCTTCTAAAAAACCCACCACGCGCAAGCTTTGGATGTTCATACTCTGCAATTTCCCCATAAATCTAGCTGCAGTGTAGCGAATATTGGCGCAGAGGACCATGCTTTTTAGTACCCAGCCTGGTTTTAAGTTTTTGTTTTTTAATATAAATCAGACTATCGTGCTTGGTTTTAGCTAAGCTGTTGATGTTCAAATAAAAGCCTGATAATCAACCGTGTAGCCTCAGATTGCTATTTAATCTAGGCATAGAAAAAGGCACTCATCGCTATGGATAAGTGCCTTAAAAATCAGAAAACTGTGGATAAGTCGGGATTTATCCGCATCAAGGTTTAGATCACGCCACAGGCAATCCGGTCACCACCACCGCCTAACGGTTTTGGCGTATCGGCATAGTTATCGCCACCGGCATGAATCATGAGCGCCAGACCTTGTACATCCTGTAATTTCAGACGCGGCGCCAGTAGGGTGACACGTGCCGTGCCATCGGCTGCCACATTCAGAACCGGTAAATCACCAAGATGGCCGCTTAATGGATTGCCATGGTTGGGGGCCTGATTCGGGTTAAAGTGGCCACCTGCGGCCAGTGCAGCCTGCATTTTGCCATCTTTCTCTGCTGGTGCGCAGGAACCATTTTCATGAATATGGAAACCATGTGGACCCGGCGGTAACTGGGTCAGATTGGTACGGATGACCAGACCCGCAGCACTATCGGTCAGTTGGACTTCACCGAGCTGGGCGCCAATGCCTTGGGCAGAGACAGCATTAACGGCAACGTTTTTACTGGCGCCAATCACGGTATCGGGCGTGGTGGTACAGCCGACTCCGACCAGCGCGGTAAATGCACATAAAGCACCGAGTTTAAAAAGTGGGGTCATGGTTTGCATCCTGTCTTATTCGAATATGTGGCTTCATTCAAACAAGGCTCAGGAGGCAACACAATGCAGTTTGCGTACAGGCGTGTATAAGTTTCTTAATGAAATTTAGCCTTTTGGTGCAGCCGGTCCCTGATCATCGGGCAGGTCATAGGCCATGGTGGTTTTTGGCATCATCATAGCTTCGGCTTCATTGGTTTCATGCAGCCATTCACGCCAGATTGCCAGCAAGACCGCCAGAATCACCGGACCAATAAACAGGCCAATCAGACCAAAGCTGGCAATACCGCCCAGAACCCCGAACATGATCAGCAGGAATGGAATCTGGGTGGCGCCGGAAATCACCAGCGGACGAATCACGTTATCTGCGGTACTAACCACACACACGCCCCAGGCCATCACCCCAATTGCTTCAATGGTTTGCCCCTGCGAGAACAGCCACAGTGCCACCGAGCCATAGGCCAGCGGTGGGCCAAACGGAATCAGGGCAAACAGGAAAGTGACAATGGTCAATACCATCGGGTTTGGCACCCCGGCCACAAAGTAGCTGACCCCGGCCAAAAGTGCCTGGGCAATTGCAGTCAAGCCAACCCCGTAAACCACCGCACGGGTGGTTTCAGAAATGGTATCTAAATAATGGTGTACACGTGGTCCGATCACCATTTCCAGCGCTTTACTGACCTGATTTAAAATGGTCTGGCCATCACGATAGAAGAAGAACAGCGACAGCATGGCAAAGCCGAGTTTAATTAAATTGCGGCTAATTTCACTGAGCAGGAAACGGCCATAATTCAGATGGCCCTGAATCCAGACTGAAATCGAATTAATGATGCTGTTCGGATCTTCATTAATTTCACGTAAGGAACGGCTAATTTCTTTACCAACAAAGGGCAGATCGCGGATAAAATCCGGCACATTCAAATGCCCGGAAAAGACCTGCTTCTGTAATTCGTAATACAGGTTGCGCCCTTCGTGCTGCAAGATAAAAATCGCAAAGGTCAACGGAATACCGACCACCAGTGTCACCAGAATCATCATAATTGTGGCACTTAAGGTCGGCCGTGGACCGCACATACGTTGTACCGACTGATACAGCGGCCAGGTCATATAGGCAATAATGGTGGCCCAAACTACAGGAACAATAAAGTATTTGAGGACATGAAAGCTCAAAAAAATCAGGACAAAAAATAGTCCAAATAGCAAGACTTTTTGTAAAGTGGGCGCGTATTGTTGCACTGAGTTCACTGGCTCATTCCTAAGGTCTTGAAGCATATTAACTGAAAACCCAGCGCTCGCAAATGAACGCTGCGTAAGTTCTGTTAAATATTGAAGCGGGAGTGGAAAGGCAAAAGCCGTTTAATCGCTTAGGCGCTTAGAACCATTGGGCCGGATCATCAATAATCGCATTCAGGACAGGTTGCCACTGATTTTGAATGGTCAGGTAATTTTTCTGGGTTTTATCAAATACGCTTAAACCCTGCATCGCCAGTTGACCATAGGCAGCACGTTCAGAAATCCAGGCCACCGGTTCCTGTTCAATTTTTTCAAAGAAATCACGAATTTCTTTGGAGCTGGCACTGTTGGCCTTGACCCGGTTGGCTAGCAGTAAAATCTGAACCTTGCCTTTACGAATCCGTTTAATTTCCTGCAAATGCTTTAAAAAGCGGCGGGTCGAATCAATATCGAAGAAAGAGGGCTGTAGCGGGGTAATAATCGCATGCGCTTCACTAATCAGCTGCTCGGCCTGATCACCAGATAATGCCCCCGGTGCATCAATAATCAGGTATTCGATATTTTTAGGCGCGTCACCGACCGATTTTTCATGACGCCAGTCCAGACTTTGAATGGGAGCGGCGCTTTCTGGACGCTGTTTTAACCATTGTCGTGCAGATTTCTGGTTATCGGCATCGGCCAGGGCGACTTTATATCCTTTTTGGGCTAAGGCGGAAGCTAAACTGATGGCGGTAATGGTTTTTCCACATCCACCTTTTTGATTGGCGACTAAGATTGTTTTCATGACCCTACTAAAGATTTTATTCTGCTCATCCCTAGCATATCATTGTTTGATGTGCTGGAGATGACCGTTGACAAAAGTCGTAGCGCTGCTTGCAAATTTTAAAAAATCAGGAAAACCCCATGTCGATATGGATGGCAATGCTTATAGGCGCTGCAATAGGAGTGGTGCTGACCACCATCATTTTAAGTCATAGCCGCAATGGCCGGATTAAGGCCGAATATGCACAGTATATTGCCGAGCTGGAGCTGGAACATCAGCAGGCACTGGCGCAGGCCCAAAAGCGCAGCGTCAATACCAGCCGCGCGGTGCTCAAAGGGAAAATGGCCGAGCAGATGGCACCGATTATGCCGCAATTTGAATACTTGCCCAGCGATGCCAAATTTCTGGGCGATCCGGTCGATTATATCGTATTTGATGGCTATACCGACTTTCGGGATGGCGATGGTCGGGCTGAGGATATTCAGGTGGTGTTAATTGATATTAAAAGTGGCGGCGCACGTCTGACCAAAGGCCAGCAGGCCATTGCCGAAGCCATTCAGCAGGGGCGACTGCGCTTTGAAACCATCCGTATTGATTTCGAGGATTAACCTTTTTTGATGACTGAACTTTCTCGTGAATAAAATACTGCTCAGCCTGACGGGACTGGCTCTGATGATCTGGCTGTGGTCGGAATATTTTCGTGCCATCCCGCATCTACAGCAGTCGGGGGTGTTAAAGAACTTTGCGCTGGAAACTGAAGGGGATTTTTCCGGGCAGTATCAGGTCGTGGCAAAACGCTACTACAGTCCGGACCGGCGGGTGATTCATCCGGCTGCACCGGTGGTGGGACATTTTAATGATCTGGCCTATGTCAGCAATATTGATCTGCTGCTGGCCAAAGACGTGTTTAGTTCATCAGAACAGGCCAAAACAGTTGATTTTGAACAGACCCAGCGCTGCTATCAGTTTCAGTTGGCGTCCACTAGCCCGCTTGCAGCACAACAGGTGATTGCCAACACGCTCAATATTAGCGCCATTGCTGCCAGTGAACAGATTGCCCAGCGCTTACGCCGTGTTAAAGCCGGGCAGCGTATAGTGCTGCGTGGTGAGTGGGTCAAGGTGCGTTCAGTCAGCACGGGGCAGTATTTTCAGATCAACCATTACCCGCTACCAGCGAACAATTGCCGGATAGTACGGGTGCAGCAGCTTCAAGTACTCGATTAACCGCGTTTAAGCCGGTTTACGCACACGGGCCAGCAGCATCCGCTGGCCAATTTTCGGAATACCGGCCGCATCTATCTCGTATTTTTCCTGAAATTCAAAACCGGCCTGCTGTAACAGCAGCGCCAGATCGCGGTTGAGATGACAGCCATCCGCCAGCCGTTTTTGCAGCGGCGTCAGCAGATGTTGCAAGCGTTGAATATATAAATTTTCAGGATGCAGTACATGCTCGACCAGATGCAGGCAACCACCCGGTTTCAGTACCCGATAAATTTCGGCCAGACACTGTTCAATCTGTTGCACGCTGCATAAGGTCCAGGTTGATACTACATGCTCCAGACGATTATCGGCAAAATCCAGCTGCTCAGCTTTGCCAGCCAGATGCTCCACCAGAATGGCACTGTCACGAATCCGTGTTTCGGCCAGCTGGAAAATCTCCAGGTTTGGCTCCAGCGCATAGACTACATCGACATTTTGGTAAAAGGGTAAATTCAGCCCGGTGCCAAAGCCAATCTCCAGTACCTCACCCTCAATTGGCAGCAGCAATTCACGGCGTAAATCCATCAGGCTCGGCGTCTGCATCACCTGATTCAGCAGGTGTGGGAAAATATGCTGTTGATAGAATTTATAAAGCATTGAAATCACATATTTTTAATTAATCTATGTTTATTTTAACTGAGCCGCGCAGGCAAAGACAAAAATGAGACCAAAGATAACCATTTTCTTACCATTTCTTTATTTTCTGCTGATCAACATCAATTAATATCAAAGATATATCTGTTCTGACTGAAGGATCTGAGACTCTCATGAAGCTGCGCTTTGGACTTATTTCGTTTATGACGGCCGCCTTGTTACAGACCAGTGCCATGGCATCGGTCGACTATAATATTGCCAAAGGGTTAGCGCCGGCATCTGCCGATCAGTCGATTTCGGTCTTGCAGTCCTTTCGTGGCGATTTCCGGATTTTAGGTTCAAAAACCTATACCGATGATGAGCAGGCCAAGTTTTCTCCGATTGATTATGCGGTGAGCTGGGGCCTGTTTGCAGAGCCGGAAATTGCCCGGCATATTACGGTAAATCAGTATGACCGCTATTTAAACTGGAAGATGGATCGTTTGCCGGTGCCAGCAGAGCAGGCCATGCAGATGGTTTCCAATATGCACATCATTCCGGCTAATCCAAAAATTGCCAAACAGATTAAACAGGTCAAACGTGGTGATCTGGTGCGTTTAAGCGGGGAGTTGGTCGAAGTTAAAGACAAAGATATGGTTTGGACGTCGTCACTCACCCCGACCGATACAGGTGATGGTGCCTGTGAAGTGTTTCGGGTCAGTTCAATCCAGTGGATTGAAAAAGTAAAACGCAGTTAATGTGGCCTGACCGGTAAAATGTAGCACCAGGGGAATGTTGATGAATCATAGGTGGATGAATCATAGCAAGACACTCATTCTCTGTAGCTGGCTGGGGCTGTTGACCCTCAGCGGTTGTGGTAGCGTCAGTACCCCGGTCGATGGTACTCATGTTTATCATGCCGATCAGCAATGTCCGGCACTGTTAAATTTAAAGATCGGGGAAACCCTGGAATTGCGTCTGGCAGAAAATCCAGCCACCGGCTATCACTGGTCGGTGATGCAACATCCGTCCATCTTTAAGCTGGAAACCTTGTATCTACACGCGGATACAGAAAATGCTCAGCATGACTCCGCGCAGTTAAATGCCGCTGGAGAAAAAACCTTCCGTTTTCGTGCGGTTCAGGTGGGTGAAGGACTGATTCATTTAAAACAGGCTAGGGCGGGAGAACCGCTTCCCTTGGCAGAATGGAAATGCCGGGTGCGCGTAGCTTAAGATCTGAACATCAGACATAAAAAAAACCTCTGTTTTAGAGGTTTTTCGTTTTAAAGGCTTATTTGGCCGTCAGCGCTTCGCCTTCAAACTGTACACCAGCCCAACCTTGCTGCATAAACTGGCGGATATTCTGGTGATCGGTGGCTTCAGGCGTGGCCAGTACCGCCGCATAGTGTTCAGCAAACAGGCTTAAGGTTTGCGCATGATCTAAACCATTTAATTTGGCAAAACTCAGCACTTTGGCGCTGCCCTGGTTTTCAGTGGCAGCATTGTGTTGCTGGCCATTGCTAAACGCAGTTGGCGTGTGGGTATAACGTGCATCAATATAGGCAATTACATCGGCAAAGTTCACTTTGCCTGCATGCAGCTGGGCCAATAAATCTTGAGCCATCATGTTCTCAATCCATAGAAAAAATTGGTAAAAGCCCTGCGACAATAGCATGTTTTTTCACAGGGGTTTAGCCTATTTCGGCCTCAATTTTTGCATCCGGCAGATGAAAAAATCTGCGCTTTGGCCCAACTTGTGGATAAAATGGCAGTTATACACATGGGAATCAACACGACATGAATTGGCTTTGGGTGGCATTGGGTGGAGCAATTGGGGCGAGTCTGCGCTATGGCCTGAGTCTGTGGCTATTTAAGCCCGGTGTGTTATTTCCCTGGCCGACCTGGTCGGTGAATCTGCTTGGCTGTTTTGCTGCAGGAATATTTTTTGCCTTCAGCCAAAAGTTCCCGGTACTACAACAGGAGCTGCGACTGTTTCTAATGGTCGGGATTTTAGGTGGCTTTACTACCTTTTCCAGTTTTGGACTGGAAACCTTTCAATTGCTGAAACAGGGACACACCAGTGTGGCATTAATGTATGTGATCTCAAGTGTGATTTTGGGTGTGCTTTGCCTGGTGGTGGGTTTTTATCTGTTTCAGGCGCTATTAAATACGAAATAAAAAACAGGGAAATCAATTGTATAAAATAAAAAATGAAGCCTAGCTGGAGATAAAGGTCTAGACTTCATAAAAGATGTGTATGCCAATTTTTTTCTACTGCGTGGCTTAGTCCTTACTGCGTTTAAAACGGGCAAAGCGTTTATTGAAGCTGGCAACACGGCCTTCATTGCTGGCCTGACGCTGCTCGCCGGTATAAAACGGATGCGAAGCACTGGAAATATCTAAGGTCATATAGGGATAGATTCTGCCCTGATATTCCTTGGTCTGCTGCGGTTTCAGGGTGCTGCCAATAATAAAATAGGCATCGGCATTGGTGTCGTGAAACAGCACTTCCTGATATTCGGGATGGATCTCTGGACGCATAACAATTCCTCATGTTTGCTGAATAATGTAATGTTATAACGTAACAAATAGAAAGTAAAGTCAGCCCGAATGGGTCATTCGGGCTCAGTGTGGTTTTTAATATATTGTTTAAGCGTGTGGTGGAACCAGTTCTTCAAACAGATCATTTAAATTGTCATGCACTTTTAAATGAATCAGGTTCCAGTAATGACCCGACACCGTGCGGTTGACCATTAAGGTATCGGGTGATGGCTTGAATACATCCCAATATTTTAACGAGGGTTTCATCAGTTCCATACCATCATGATGGGCCGAGTTTTCGGCAAAATCATAATCGGTGGTCAAAGGGCGCATCAGCACTTCCAGCCAGGCCTGATACAGTTCTGGTGGGAATTTGCCTTGCTCGGACAGGGAGTGCAGCGCGGTCAGTTCCTGTTCCATTAAGGCAATATTCTGGGCACGGCCGGCCTGAATCAGCGCTTTAAAATGCTGCACAATGTCATTGGACAAGGTCTTCACACCGCCGTAATCATAAATAATCACGCTGCCATCTTCACGGAAGGCAAAGTTACCCGGATGCGGGTCACAGTGGAAACGCTTGAGATAGAAAATTTCCTGACCAATAGCGCGAAACAGCCGGCGTCCCAGTTCATTCCGGGTCGCCAGTGGCCACTGGCTGGCGGTTTCAATACTGTCACCCTGTTCCAGACTTAACGTTAAAATATGCCGGGTCGAATAGTCCTTAAAGACCTGCGGAATAATAATTTTACTGTCCAGCGCCTGATGGAAGGTACGCGCCACTTCCAGGTTTTGTGCTTCAATCTGGTAGTTCAGCTCATTGTCCAGACTGTCCTGAATTTCCTGGAACAGTTTGTCCTGCAATTTGCGGTCAATTTTTAACACACCCATTAAACGCAAGGCCAGACGCACCTGTTTCAGGTCACTTTCACAGGCTTCATCGACACCCGGATACTGGATTTTCACTACCACCTGTTCACCCGTCGGCAAAATTGCCTTATGTACCTGGCCAATGGACGCGGCGGCAAATGGGGTTTCATCAAAATGCTGGAAAATCTGCGCAAGGGGCTTGCCCAGTTCTTTTTCGATTTGTGCCTGAATTTCGGCAAAAGGCATGGGCGGTGCCTGACGTTGTAATTTGCTGATGGCCCGCGCCACTTCTGGTGGGAAAATATCTTTATATTGCGAGGCAATTTGCCCCACTTTCATGACCGCACCTTTCATTTCTCCCAAGGTATCGGCAATCTGGATACCAATATCCTGAAACAGTTTGCTGCGTGCGGCATTCTTCTGCTCGTCATCGGCAGAAAAGTTTTTAATTGAATTGGAAACGGTTTTGGTGGCGATACTGGCGGTCATACTGGCCAGTTTCATAAAGCGACGACCCGGTGTACTAGCCGTTTTTGCCATGCGAGGTTCCTTAAGATCATCTTGACTATCTGCCTTGAGCATACCGGCAGTTGGGTGAAAAGCCTACTTTAAATTGTTAATAAGCAATTTCACTGCATGCTACAAATAAAAAAGCCGGCGGTAATGGCCGGCTAGAGATGATGAGAGGCGAATCGCTTAGCTGCTTTGACTCAGACGCTGGTTGTTTATATACAACCGGATCAGCAACAGTACACAGGCCACGCTCAAGCCGACAATCAGGCCGACCCAGACCCCGGCGGCGCCCATACTGCCAAAGCGGGAAAAATACACCCCGACCGGAAAGGCAATGACCCAGTAGGCCAGCATGGTAATCCACATTGGGCCTTTGGTGTCCTGCATGCCACGTAAACAGCCGGCTGCACTAATTTGCCAGGCATCCATCAGCTGGTAGGCAATTGCAAACAGCAGCAGATACATCGCCACCTGTGCCACATCCACATCTGAGGTATAAATCGAAATAATTTCCGGACGGAACAGCCACATAAAACTCATGGTCATAAAGGCCAGCAGGGTTGCGGTAATCAGCCCCAAATACTGCACGCGGCGCATGGCAGCCCAGTTTTTTTCACCATAATAGGTGCCAATGCGGATGGTCAGTGCAATGGCTAGAGACATCGGAATCATAAACAGCTGTGAGGTCACCGACATGGCAATCTGGTGTGCTGCTACCAGCGTTTCCCCTAAGGGGCTAATCACGATGGCTGCGGTACTGAAAATACTGACTTCAAAGAAAATTGCCAAACCAATCGGCAGGCCGAGCATTAAAATCCGTTTCATCCAGTAACGGTCGATGGGTTCCCAGCGGGTGAAAATCTGGGTGCTTTGGTAGGCGCTGCTTTTGGAAATGTACAGCGCCAGGGTAATAAACATCAGCCACTGTAAAATGGCCGTGGCAAAGCCGCAGCCGGCACTGCCCAGTTCAGGCAGCGGCCCTAAACCATACATAAAGATCAGGTTCAGTGGCACCAGTACCACCAGCGCTAGCAGACTGATAACCGTCACCGGCCGTGGATAACCCAGCGCCTCGGAATAGCCACGTAGCGCAGCATACATGGTCACCGCCGGCATACCAAACCCAATGGCATGCAGAAACAGTCCAGCTTTCGGTTGCAGGCTTTCTGGTACTCCAAGCAGCGGCAATAACAGCGGTGCCAGCTGTAAAATCAGGCAGGCAATCCAGCCCAAAATAAACGCCACCCATAACGATTGCCGGGCAATGGTGGCAATTTTTTCCGGTGTACGCGCACCATTGGCCTCGGCCACCAGCGGCGTGGTGGCAATCATGATGCCGCTAAACAGCAGCATCACCGGAAGCCACAGCCCCACACCGACTGCAATTGCGGCTAAATCGGTCGGTGAAAACTGACCGGCCATAATGGTATCAATTAGCCCCAGACCGGCCTGGGCAAATTGCGTCACCAGAATCGGAATCATTAAACGGAACAGTTGTTTTAATTCAAAACGTGTGCTGCCAAGCGTAGCCACAGTTATTACCCATATTCATCATGTGCTTAGAACAGAGCGATTAGCGTTGTAAAGTGAGAAGCACACCTATAAAAATCACCACGCCACCCAGAAGACGTTGCCAGTTGATGGGTGCTTTTTCTGTGCCCAGGACACCAAAATGATCGACCAGCATCGACATGGCAATCTGGCCAAACAGGATTAAACCGGTCAGGGTGAGATAGCCGAGTTTCGGTGCTGCATAAATACTTAAACTGATGGCATAGACCCCTAACACGCCGCCCAGCCACATATACCAGGGCAAATGGACGATCTCGTGCAGATTGGGTTTGGGAACCTGTTGAAAAAACACCAAAATAGCCAGCACTATTGTACCAACCAAAAACGAGAAAAGGGCAGCCTGCAAAGGAGAATATAAATATTCGCGTAGCTGGGTATTGATGGCGGTTTGCAGGGTCATGGCAATCCCGATCCCCATGGCCAGTGGCATTAAAAGCAGTAATTGCGAAGATATTTTCATCATTCTAACACGCTAATTCTTCTGTAATTTTTTCTAGTGTAGCGGTATTCGCTGTGAGATTTTATCGGTGTCCTGATGCAGTCATGTTAAAATATGCATCTTCCTTTGCTGTTTTTGAGCTTGTTCCTTGGCTGAATTGAATCCTGCGTCTGTGCCCTTGTCCCTCTATATTCACATGCCGTGGTGCGTGCGCAAGTGTCCATATTGTGACTTTAACTCGCATGCCGTTCCGGATGGCAAACTGTCACTGGATTTGGAGCAGCAATATTTACAGGCTTTGGTCGCCGATTTTAATACGCAGCTGGAATTTGCCCAGGGCCGTGAAATTCACAGTGTGTTTATTGGCGGTGGGACGCCATCGTTAATTTCTGCTCAAGGTTATACTTGGTTATTTGATCAGCTCAAAGCCTTGCTGCCATTTGAACACAATTGTGAAATCACTTTAGAAGCTAATCCAGGCACGGTTGAACATGACCCTTTTGCGGGTTACTTAGCGGCAGGTATTAATCGTTTGTCGATTGGCGTACAAAGTTTTAACACTGAGCATTTGCAAAAATTAGGTCGTATTCATAGTAATCAAGATGCAATTTCTGCCATTCAACATGCTGCAGAAGCAGGTTTCCAGCGTATTAATGTCGACTTAATGCATGGTCTACCGGAACAAAGCTTAGAGCAGGCTTTGCTTGATTTAAAACTGGCAGTCGAAAGTGGTGCAACGCATGTGTCGTGGTATCAATTGACCATTGAACCCAATACGGTATTTTTCCGAACCCAACCTTTGCTGCCAAATGATGAAGTACTCGAAGCGATTCAAGAACAAGGTGAAGCCTATCTAAAAGCCCAAGGCTTTATCAATTATGAAGTGTCGGCATGGCGTAAAGAACAGCCTTCGGCACATAACTTAAATTATTGGCAGTTTGGTGATTATTTAGCGATTGGGGCAGGAGCGCATGGCAAAGTAATGCGACCTGATGGCGTATATCGTTATCAAAAAACCCGTCAGCCGAAAGACTATTTAGCCAAAGTACCTGCCGAGCATTTGCAGTTTAAACGCATCGAAGCTGAAGACATGCCGTTTGAATTTATGATGAATGCACTGCGCCTGAATGCCGGCGTCGATGCGAAACTTTATGCAGAACGTACCGGTTTAAGTCTGGATGATTTGGCACCGGTATTAACCTCACTACGTCAGCGCAAGTTGCTGGTGGAAGATGCCAGCCGGCTGGCCTGTACTGAACAGGGGCATGTGTTTTTAAATTCGGTGCTGGAAGAGTTTTTATAACAATCCAAAACCTTCGCTTAGGATATTCACTGTTTTTACAGCATCCATAAAAAAGACCGCTTGCGCGGTCTTTTCTTTTTTGGCTTTGACTTAGTAGTCGAAGCTGAAATGTTCAGGTGCTAATGCTGTCATGGTTTTAGATGGATTGACCATCGCTTCGGCATGACCTTGGGTACGTGGCAATAAGCGTTCAAAGTAGAAATCTGCCACTTTGATTTTCGCTTTGTAGAACTCTGGGGTTTCTGCGCCATCATTCGATGCCAGTTTGGCCGATGCAACGGCCGCCTGCTGTGCCCAGAAGTAAGCCATCATCACATAACCCGAGAACATCAGGAAGTCGACAGAGGCACTTGAGACGATGTCGCGGTCTTTACGTGCCGCCAGCATGATGCGTACCGTCAGGGCATTCCACTGCGCGCATAGCTTGGTTAAGTCCCAGGCAAAACGGCGCATGTATTTATTACGGGCGTGCTGACCACAGAATTTCAGAATTTCTGCGGTATAGTCACGAATCACTTTACCTTTTGAGGTCAGCAGTACTTTACGGCCAATCAGGTCAAGCGCCTGTACACCGGTGGTGCCTTCATATAGGGTCGAGATACGCGAGTCACGTACAATCTGTTCCATGCCCCATTCTTTGATATAGCCATGACCGCCATAAACCTGCATGCCATGGTTGGCGGCTTCATAGCCCATTTCAGTCAGGAAGCCTTTTAGAATTGGAGTATAGAAACCGAGGTGATCATCATGCTGTTCAAAGGCAGCGGTATCGCCACGCTCCAGTGCATCGGTCATTTTGTCGGCAATTTGTGCGGCATGATAAATCATGGCACGACCACCTTCAGCAATAGCTTTTTGCGTCAGCAGCATACGGCGCACATCGGCATGGTGAATAATGGCATCGGCCACTTTTTCCGGATCTTTTTTACCGGACAGGGCACGCATTGACATCCGTTCTTTGGCATACGGTAAAGCACCCTGGAAGGCCAGTTCCGCATGACAGATCCCCTGAATCGCGGTACCAATACGGGCAGTATTCATAAAGGTGAACATGGCATGCAGGCCTTTGTTTGGTTCGCCAATTAAATAACCCACCGCATTGTCAAAGTTCAGCACCGCGGTTGCCGACGCGCGAATCCCCATTTTGTGTTCAATTGAACCACAGGTCACCGGGTTACGCTCACCCACGCCACCGTCTGCAGATGGCAGGAATTTCGGTACGATAAACAGGGAAATACCTTTGGTACCGGCCGGAGCATCCGGTAAACGTGCCAGTACAATATGGACAATATTTTCGGTCAGGTCATGTTCGCCGGCAGAAATAAAGATTTTGGTGCCTGAAATGGCATAAGTGCCATCGGCTTGCGGTTCTGCTTTGGTTTTTACCTGACCTAAGTCAGTACCACATTGTGGCTCGGTCAAACACATGGTTCCTGACCAGGTGCCTGCCACCAGATGCGGCAGATAGGTATCTTTTTGTTCGTCTGTACCGTACTGGATAATGGTGTTGATACAGCCCACACTTAAACCCGGATACATCTGGAATGACCAGTTGGCGGTGCCCATCATTTCAGATTTAATCAGGTTTAACGACATTGGCAGGTTTTGACCGCCGTACTGTTCAGGATAAGATAGACCTTGCCAGCCGCTTTGCACAAACTGGTCATAAGCCTCTTTAAAGCCTTTTGGCGTTTTCACTTCGCCATTTTCAAAATGACAGCCTTCTTGGTCGCCGGTCTGGTTCAAAGGAGAGAGGACATTTTCACAAAAATCAGCCGCCCCTTCGAGAATCATGTCGACTGTTTCTGGATCTGCTGCTTCACCGTTAGACAAAGTTTGATAATGTGCTGGATAGTCAAACACTTCATTCATTAAGAAACGAATGTCGTGTAAAGGCGCTTTATATGCTGGCATAACATTAATCCTGATTTAAAAATAGTTTTGGATTATCTGATCGGATAGTTTGATTATTCACATTGCGCATCAAAATACATTGATGTTGAATTCAGTTAAAAATGTCAGAAAAGCGAATCAATAGAATCTTATAGACGTGGGATCAGTTCTAATTTAGGAGAAAATCCTGCCCTTGTCACCACTGTTTTTTGTATTCTATTTATTTAAATTATAACAAAATAAAACATAAGTGAGCATGATCTAGGACCAAAGCCTAATAGCGGCAAAGACGTTTAAATCTGGGCAAATCGGTTGCCATATTTGTGTCATTAAATCCACTCATAATACGGATTAATTGTGCAGCCCAAAGGCTAGGCATAAAAAAAGAACCGTGCAAGATCGGTTCTTTTTCTGGGCAAAATCGCAGATTTTAAAGAAAATCTTTTAAATCGGGTTTGACCCCATTCCAGATTGAAAACGATTCAATTGCCTGTCCGACCAGCATGCCAAAGCCTTCCGAGGTTGGAATCTGACGGGCCTTGGCCTGTTCCAGAAAACTGGAGGGCTTGCCATAGGCCATTTCATAGGCATGTTGAAATTGCAGCGCGTCCGGCAGAATTAAAGCATCGCCACTCAAGCTGGCCGATGTCGCATTAATGACAATGTCAAACTCGCCCGCTAGTGCATCCAGACCAATGGCGGACAGTTCGGCCTGTGGTACGGCTTGCTGCAAATCAGCCACCAGCTGTTCGGCGCGCGCCAGAGTACGGTTGGCAATCACCACTTTTTTCACGCCGGCCTGAACCAGCGGATAAATCACGCCACGGGTGGCGCCGCCGGCACCAATAATCAGAATTTCGGTATTGTCCAAATTCCAGTTCAGCGCACGAATGGCATCGACCAGCCCTTGACCATCGGTATTGTCCCCATGCAGCTGGCCATCTTGCATCCACAAGGTATTTACAGCTTTGGCGGTTTTCGCCCGTTCGCTGAGTACATCACACAAGGCAAAGGCCTGTTCTTTAAACGGCACGGTGACATTCATGCCCACCCCACCTTCGGCAAAGAATTCACGAATATTGGCTTCAAAACCATCCAGCGGTGCCAGGCGTTTGCGATAGACCAGATCAACCCCGGTTTTTTCGGCAAAGGCATGATGCAGTTCTGGAGAGCGGGACTGTTCAATCGGGTTGCCCACAACGGCAAATTGTTTGCGCATTTTCACATGATCCATGTGCTGAAATGCCCATCAATATACGCCAAATCGGGCAGAGGCTAAAGTCTGCAAATGATGAACAATTGGAATAAATCCGATAAGCAAAACGACACAATCGGGTGTCGGGCAGGGAAGAGAGGGATAAGGTAAAAGGAGAGAAAATCGAATAGAGAAAAATAAAAAGATGAAAAACAGTCTGATCTGTAAACCTGTGATGACTTAAGGATTACAGATATCTAAAATAGTGTCTAAAACCAGTAAGACCGAAGTAAAAACCAGAGCAATCAGGGCAAAAACACTGGCCACAATCGACAGGCTGTCACTTAAAGGATGTTCGAAAATAAAGGTAATACTGAGAGAGCAGACTAGAAGACTGAGAATCAGCCAGAACAGCAGGCCTTTGTGTTGAGCAATAAAATTTTGCAGCATGGGAGCGTTCCTTAAATCGATACTGGCTTAATTCCATCTTTCGCCAGACGCATTAAACCAAGACTATAGAGTCTACTCGCTTTAAATGAAAGTCTTGTGAAGAGTTGGCGAAAAAGTGTATGCAAATATATTCAAACGTATGCGACTTGCAAGCGTATGTTGCAGGAAAAAAGCTACCGGTATTTGCGGTAGCTTTTTAGAAACTTATTGTAGTTCGCGTAGCCAGTCATGCGGCTTTAAATAATAGTCGGTGAGTTTTTTCTCTGCGGAATCGGCATCCCATTCCGGGCGATAACTCCAGCCGGCCAGGTTGGGCAAGCTGACCAGAATGGATTCAATTCGGCCGCCAGTTTGCAGGCCAAACAGGGTACCGCGGTCATAAACCAGGTTATATTCCACATAGCGGCCACGACGATAGAGCTGGAATTCACGCTGCGCTTCGGTATAAGGTTTATCCTGATTGCGTTTAAAAATCGGCAAAATCGCTTCCAGATAGCCATTGCCCACCGCCTGAATATATTCAAAGCAGGTGTCAAAATCCCACTGGTTTAAATCATCAAAAAACAGACCGCCCACCCCGCGCTGTTCATCGCGATGTTTCAGATAGAAATAGTCATCACACCACTGTTTGTGTTCGGCATAGACCTGCTCGCCAAAGGGTGCACATAAATCATGTGCAATCTGATGCCAGGACAGGACATCTTCATCATTCGGATAAAACGGGGTCAGGTCAAAACCGCCGCCAAACCACCAGATCGGGTCCTGGCCTTCCGGTTCGGCCACAAATAAACGCACATTGGCATGTGAGGTCGGGACATTTGGATTTTTCGGGTGAATCACCAGGGATACACCCATCGCCTGCGCTTTGGCACCGGCAATACCGGGGTGACGTTCAGTTGCCGAGGCAGGCAGTTTGGAGATGTTAATATGCGAGAACATCACCCCGCCTTTTTCAATCACGCTGCCATTTTGTAAGACCCGGGAACGGCCACCGCCCCCTTCAGGGCGCTGCCAGTCATCAATCACAAATTCAGCCGTACCGCCGCCGGCCCGTTCCTGTTGTTCTAACGCGGCACAGATGCGCGCCTGTAAATCGAGAAGAAATTCACGTACGCGTTGAATATCAGCGGAGGTTGGATGCTGCATGATGACACTCATGAATAAAAAACAATAAGCACATCAAAGCACAGATTGGTAAAAAAATTAAGAGGGGAAGGGCTGCTGTACGCTGCGCATGGCTGATCTAAGTAAAAAGGCAACAGCATGAGCTTCCCGATTCCCGACCAAAAGGCTAGGTTGAATTCCTGTTTTAAGCTCCGCACAATAGTGAATACGGGCCTTGTGCCCACCTCATAGGGTCAATTGCAGTGGAGCAATGTAGATGTTGAAACCGGCCAGTTCTCTCGTACAAAAATACAATGTTCCGGGACCCCGCTATACCAGTTATCCGACCGTACCGTATTGGGAAGAGGCCAGTTTTTCTCGCGAGGCCTGGCAGCAAAGTCTGCAACGGGCGTTTGCTGAATCCAATGCCAGCGAAGGCATCAGCCTGTATATTCATCTGCCCTTCTGCGAAAGTTTATGTACCTTTTGCGGTTGCCATAAGCGTGTCACCAAGCGCCACGAAATGGAGCAACCCTACATTCAGGCAGTGCTGAAAGAGTGGGATTTATATTGCCAGTTACTGCCAGACCGGCCGATGATTAAAGAAATCCATTTGGGTGGCGGCACGCCGACTTTCTTTTCTGTAGCCCATTTACAGCAGCTGATTCAGGGCATTCTGGCCAAAGCCACAGTCGCGCCCGAGCATGAATTCAGTTTTGAAGGCCATCCGAACAATACCACTCGTGAACATTTGCAAGCGCTGTATGATCTGGGCTTTCGCCGGGTCAGCTATGGCGTGCAGGACTATAATGAAAAGGTCCAGAAAGCCATCCACCGGATTCAGCCTTATGAACATGTGCAGCGTGTGACCGAATGGGCGCGTGATATTGGCTACACGTCAATTTCGCATGATCTGGTTTTTGGTCTGCCTTTTCAGAATCTGGAGGATGTTTTACATACCATTCAGCAGACCACCCAGTTAAATCCGGACCGTCTGGCCTTTTATAGTTATGCGCATGTACCGTGGATTAAAGGCAATGGCCAGCGCGGTTTTAAAGATGATGATGTGCCAAAAGATGAACTGAAACGTACCCTGTATGAAGAGGGCAAGAAGAAATTGCTGGCGCATGGTTATCATGAAATTGGCATGGATCATTTTGCCCTGAAAAGCGATGCCATGTATCAGGCTTTTCAGCAGGGCAGTCTGCACCGTAACTTTATGGGCTATACCGCTTCCAAAACCCAGCTGATGATTGGGCTTGGGTTATCTTCCATCAGTGATAGCTGGTACAGCTTTGCGCAAAATGAAAAGACCCTGGAAGATTATTATGCGCGACTGGAACAGAACGAAATTCCGGTATTTCGCGGGCATGTACTGACTGCCGAAGACCTGATGATTCGCCGGCATATTCTGAATTTGATGTGCAGTTTCCAGACCTCTTGGGCCGAACCAGAGATGCAGTTCCCGGAATTGCCTGAGGTGCTCAAGCAGCTGGAAGAAATGCAGGAAGATGGCTTGTTAACGCTGTTTGAGGATCATTTACAGGTTACGGAGCAGGGCAAACCGTTTGTACGTAATATCTGTATGGCGTTTGATTTGCGTTTAAAACGTAAAGTACCGAGTACCCGTATTTTCTCAATGACGATTTAATTTTTATCTTATCCAATTCAGCATTCAATCACATGACCCGGCGACAGGGAGGTCGCCATTTCACTGTATGGCAGGGATGCCATATCAGTGAAATAAAGGGGTTTGGTTACTTTGCCCCGTCAAAGTAACAAAGAAAAAGCCTTCATGCAGAGTGAAATGTTATTGATACAGGTAGTCTGCCAATTTGAAATAGTTTAAAAAGAAGCCATTTAATCGAGATAAGCGGAAAGGCGACATTCCTGTCGCCGGTCATTTGATTAAAAGGTGTTTTGACTTTAAAAGAGGGAAAGCTGTTTTTGGAAAACTTAAAATGACTTAGAAGTCATCTTTTTGGTACATATGTGCCATACGCTCATGTTTGGTCTTTAAATACTGCTCATTAAACGGGTTTAAACCCACCGTTAACGGCACGCGATCCACCACATTAATTCCTTGTTCACGCAATGCTTCAATCTTTAGCGGGTTATTGGTAATTAACCGCACCGCTTTGACTTGCAGATGATCCAGCATAATGCTGCACATATCATATTGACGGGCATCGGCTGGCAGATTCAGCATTAAATTGGCATCTACCGTGTCATGTCCCTGATCTTGCAGGGCATAGGCGCGAATCTTGTTGGTCAGGCCAATGCCGCGTCCCTCCTGACGTAAATATAAAATCACCCCTTGTCCGGCTTCATTAATCAGGCGTTGGGTGGCCTGTAATTGCGGGCCGCAGTCACATTTTAATGAAGCAAAGGCATCCCCGGTTAAACACTCGGAATGGACACGAACCAGTACCGGTTCGGTCGGGGCCTGTTCCAGACCTTTAGACAGTGCAACATGCTCTTCGCCAGTTTTCGGATCTTGAAATACAGTAATTTTAAATTCACCAAAAGCGGTTGGTAGTCTTGACGTTGCGACAAATTCTATAGGCACAGTTTTACCCGTTAAATTGTTCATGAATGCGTTAAAGTATAGCCTAATGCTCAGACATTAGTAGAATAGGATTGCTGAATTTCTGCAGAAGATTTTCTTTTTTGTAGAAAGCGAACGATAATAGTTGATAAATAGCAAGGTTATTCAGGATAATCTACGCCACCTAAACACTGCCCGACTGAAATCATTGCTCAAAACTACATCGCTAGAAATGTGGCTGATTGAAGATGGTACAATTCGACTATATGATCGAGTAACTCCCCCTTGACCTAGCTTAGGTTTTGCCAGGCTTTAGAAGGCTTTGCCACATATGTTGTATACAGAAATACCGACTCAACGCCCTGTAACACCGTTGCTGGATAGCATAGATCATCCACAACAATTACGTTTACTCGCGCAAAGCCAGTTAGCACAAGTGGCAGATGAGTTACGTCAATTCATTTTGTATGCAGCAGGGCAAAGTGGCGGGCATTTCGGTGCCAATTTAGGGGTCATCGAACTGACTGTGGCCTTGCATTATGCGTTTAATACGCCACATGACCGCCTGATCTGGGATGTCGGTCATCAGGCTTATCCGCATAAAGCCTTAACTGGACGCCGTGAACAGCTGACCACCATTCGAGCCAAAGATGGTCTGGCCGCGTTTCCGGCCCGTGAAGAATCTGAATTTGATACCTTTGGCGTCGGACATTCATCCACCGCGATTTCTGCCGGTTTGGGCATGGCGCTGGCTAGCCGTTATCAGCAGCAGCAGCGTGAAGTGGTGGCAATTATTGGTGATGGTGCCATGACTGCCGGCATGGCCTTTGAAGCCATGAATGATGCGGTGGCGCATCAGGCCGATTTAATGGTCATTTTAAACGACAATGATATGTCAATTTCCTGCAGCACCGGTGGTTTTGCCAAACATCTGGCGGCGCTGTGGCAGCGCGGCGAAAGCGTGCATATTGATGCTGCTGGCGAGGCCTATATCCAGCCACATCCCGAGTGGAACTACACCTCACGTTTGCATTGTGCTGCAACCGATGCGGCTGATAATTTATTTAAAGCGATTGGTTTTGATTATTTTGGTCCTTTTGATGGCCATGATGTTGATCAGCTGGTCAATGTATTCCAGGCGCTGAAAAAGCGTAAAGGCCCGCGTTTAATCCACGTTTATACCAAAAAGGGCAAAGGCTTTGCCCCGGCAGAAGCGGACCAGATTAAATATCACGCAATTAGTAAAATCAACAGCAGCGCGTCTGCAGCAGCGGCACCTAAATATTCCGATGTTTTTGGCCAATGGCTATCCGATGAAGCTGCACAAGATTCACGCCTGCTGGCGATTACTCCGGCCATGTGCGAAGGTTCGGGCATGGTGCAGTTTGCCAAGCAATATCCGGAGCGTTTCTTTGACGTAGCCATTGCTGAACAGCATGCCGTGACCTTGGCGGCCGGAATGGCCTGTGAAGGTTTAAAACCGGTGGTCGCGATTTATTCGACTTTCCTGCAACGTGGTTATGATCAGCTGATTCATGATGTGGCGCTGCAAAATCTGGATGTCACCTTCGGTATCGACCGGGCCGGTCTGGTCGGTGAAGATGGTCCAACCCATGCCGGAGCCTATGACTATGCCTACATGCGCACCGTACCGAATATGGTGATCATGGCGCCGAAAGATGAAAATGAATGCCGCCAGATGCTACACACGGCTTATCATTATCCGGGGCCGGCAGCGGTGCGTTATCCACGTGGTAATGGCGTTGGAGTCGAAATTCAGCAGCAATTGAACCTGATGGAGATTGGTCAGGCAGAAATTGTGGCGCGTTTTAATGAACAGTCGGATGAGCAGATTGCCATTTTGGCCTTTGGTAGCCGGGTCTATCCGGCCATTGAAGCAGCACAGGCATTTGCAGCCCGGCATGACATTGCCGTGCAAGTGGTGAACATGCGTTTTGTGAAACCGCTGGATGAAGCCATGATTGAACGCCTGGCTGAAAACACCCAGCTGTTTGTAACCGTAGAAGAACATGCAGTGATGGGCGGCGCCGGTAGTGCCGTCAGTGAATATCTGGCCAAGGCTCAGCTGGTCAAGCCTATTATCCATTTAGGTCTGGATGACAGCTTTATGCAACAGGCCACACATAGCCAGATGTTGCAGCAGGCCGGTCTTGATGCCGCCGGTATCGAGCAGGCCATGACCCAGGCCTGGAACAAGCTGACCGAGAGCGTTTCATCCTGAAGCAATAAATTTTAGAAACATTTATTCCCCAAAAGCCCCAATATTTGCTAAAATGTTGGGGCTTTTATGCATTATTCTTTATCAGTATCTTCAAATTTGTAGTGGGTGTTCAATGGAACCTATGGTGGTGATGGCTGCGCGTGCGGCTCAAACAGTTGGTCAAGAGCTTTTAAAAGCGCATCAGAATCGTCATAAACTCGATTTACAAGTCGAAGAAAAAGGAATTGATGGTCCAGTAACGCGTGTTGACCGTTACCTGGAACAGTTGACCATCGATACCCTACGTAAAAGCTATAAAAATCACAGTTTCTTGGGTGAAGAGTTCGGTCTGCAAGAAGGTAAAGGTCATGACGCCGATTGGTGCTGGGTGATCGATCCTTTAGACGGTACGCTTAACTTCATCAACGGTTTTCCGCATTTCTGTATCTCTATTGCTGTTCAGCACAAAGGCGTGACTCAGCACGGCGTGATCTATGATCCAGTCAAAGACGAATTGTTCTCTGCCAGCCGTGGTCGTGGTGCCATGCTTAATCAGCGCCGTATCCGCGTGAATGTTAAAGACAGCCTGGAGAATACGTTCCTGGCAGTGGGTCATGCTTACCGCGCCAAACGTAATGGTGAAGTGGTGTCGTATGCCAAAAACCATTTCGAATCATTATTGAACGTGACTGAAGCTGGTGCGCAATATCGCCGTGCAGGTTCTGCTGCGCTGGATCTGGCTTATGTGGCAGCTGGCCGTTTAGATGGCTATTTCGAGCTGGGCCTAAAACCGTGGGATATCGCAGCGGGCGAGTTAATCGTCAAAGAAGCTGGTGGTACTGTAGTGGATGCACGTGGTGGCAGCGATTCTATGGACAATGGTCAGGTACTTGCGTGTTCTATGAAAATGCTGAAGCCTTTAATGAAGGCAGTAGTACCTGCCTGGGGCGACGCGGCAAAATAATAGACGCATTGAGTGAAATGACAAGGCTTGCTCCCAAGCCTTAAAAAACAGCCCGCCCAGTCGGGCTGTTTTTTTTGCCTGTTATTTGTGCTTGATTTAATTCAAGTTTAACGACTGGTACAGAAATTAACGCAAAAGTTGATTAAATTAGATGACTTTTAAAATAATCCTGCTATAATCCGCCCACGCACTTAATTTCCGTTCATTACCTGAACATTTCTCTTCTAATCATTGTGTATGCGCGTGCGGTCCAAAGAGAGGACGATATCTCGCGCCCCAATCGCTAAAGCGATTCCTTCAGGTTAAGCCGTAATCATGCGTGCGTTATATCAACATCGTCGTTACTCGGATCGCCGCTGAATTCTTAAATTTTCAGCGTTCAATGCTGTGCCGCTTTTTGCCGATGTCCATTTGACTTTATTATTATGGAGCACCCAATTCTCGGGTGAAATACTCTATGAGCAAAACTTTTGCTGATTTTCCTCTACACGAAACTTTACAACAAGCGTTAGACGCTCTTGGCTTTACTGCGCCTACGCCTGTACAGGAACAGTCAATTCCTGCGGCATTAGAAGGTAAAGATCTTCTTGTATCAAGCCAAACCGGTTCGGGTAAAACTGCAGCGTTCCTTCTCCCAACGCTGAACGCACTTGCAAACCAGGACACATTCGTTCCGTTTAAAGAACGTATGAAAGCCATTACTCAGCCATCTATTCTGGTACTTTGCCCAACACGTGAACTTGCTCAACAGGTGAGCCAGGACGCGATTGCATTTGTACGTCACATGAAAGGTGTTCGTATTGCTGCGATCATGGGTGGTATGCCTTTTGGTAAACAAATTCAACAGTTAAAAGGTGCACAAGTGGTTGTAGCGACGCCAGGTCGTCTACTTGACCTTGTGAACCGTCGTCAAATCAAACTCGACAAAGTTAATGCGTTAATCGTTGACGAAGCTGACCGTATGCTGGACCTGGGTTTCTCTGAAGATCTGGAAGCAATCAGTGATTTGGCTGCAAACCGCGAACAGACTTTAATGTTCTCTGCGACATTTGCACCACGTATCATCACGCTTGCTGAACGTATGATGAATGAGCCAGAACGTATTGCGATCGAAACCGGTCACTCTACCAATACGGACATTACTCAGACTTTACACTGGACTGATGGCTTCGAGCACAAGAAAAAACTGTTGACGCACTGGTTGAGCGAACAGGATCTTGATCAGGCCGTTGTATTCGCTTCTACCCAAGAAGATACCGATATGCTGGCTGAAGAACTGGCTGAAGCAGGTCACTCAGTTGTTGCGCTGCATGGTGCAATGCCACAAACCGTTCGTAACCGCCGTTTACGCAGCATTCGTGAAGGTCGTGCCAAGATTTTAGTTGCAACTGACGTTGCAGCGCGTGGTCTGGACGTACCGACTATTTCTCACGTGATTAACTTCGGTCTGCCAATGAAGAACGAAGACTATGTACACCGTATTGGCCGTACTGGTCGTGCCGGTCGTACTGGTAAAGCGATTACTTTGGCGACTTACCGTGAACGCGGTAAAATTCGTGCGCTTGAAGATTACTTAGATGCACGTTTAGAAGTATCTGAAATTGAAGGTTTAGAGCCATCTCCACCTCCAGCACGTCCACGTCGTGACGGCGGTCGTGGTGGTAAACGTGACGGTGGTCGCGGTGGCCGTGGTGGTTTCGGCGGTGGCCGTCGTTTTGAAGGCGAAAGCAACTTCAAACGTCGTGAAGGCGGTGATGACCGTCCACGTCGCAGCTTCGACGACAAACCACGTGGCGAGCGTCCATTTGGTGAAGACCGTCCACGTCGTGAATTCAACAGCGATCGTCCGCGTCGTGAAGGTGGTTTTGGCGACCGTCCACAGCGTTCTTTCGATGACCGTCCACGTCGCGAAT
Organism: Acinetobacter sp. YH12112; assembly: GCF_013418945.1. Taxonomy (NCBI): domain Bacteria; kingdom Pseudomonadati; phylum Pseudomonadota; class Gammaproteobacteria; order Moraxellales; family Moraxellaceae; genus Acinetobacter; species Acinetobacter sp. YH12112. The sequence goes on from NZ_VPBA01000002.1 coordinate 26,683, forward strand.
TCAACAGCGATCGTCCACGTCGTGAAGGTGGCTTTGGTGACCGTCCACAACGTTCTTTCGATGACCGTCCACGCCGTGAATTCAACAGTGACCGTCCGCGTCGCGAAGGTGGTTTCAATGAGCGTCCACGTTTTGACAGCAATGATGACAACCGTGGCAACCGCGTAGACTACAAACCACGTCGTGAAGGTGCTTTCGGTGACCGTCCTAAGCGTGATTTTGGCGACCGTCCAGCGCGTTCATTCGGTGAAGACCGTCCACGTCGCGAATTCAACAGCGACCGTCCACGCCGTGAAGGTGGTGACCGCCGTCGTAAATTCAACGACTAAGTTGAACTGAGCGAATTCAGAAAACCGGTGCTTGCACCGGTTTTTTTATGCGAGAAAATTTGAATTTTGATGAGGAAAATGTATACTGGTTCAAGTTTATTTAAGAATATATTAAGCGATGTCTCATTATCATTCGCACAAACTGCCCGGTGTGTCATCTATGAAAGAGGTGCTTATGCCATATATTTTTTTGGTTTTGCTGCTCTGTAACCTCATCTTTTTTATTTACAGAACTTTTGCCTAAGCTGCATCTCTTTGTTTCTACGCTCAAATTAGACCATAATAAAATCGTACAACTTGTACACAGTTTAAAAGAATTTCATAGATAACAATTTGTTCTCCAATCCTTTATAGTATGCATGCTGAAAAAATGCAGGAAAATCCTCAGCTATGAATAATCAGACACCTCTACAGGCGCCAGCACTGATTGAAGTCAATCACCTGAGCTTTAAACGAGGGGAGCGGGTCATTTACGACAATGTCAGCTTAAAAATTCGACGTGGGCAGATTACTGCAATTATGGGACCGTCAGGCACGGGTAAAACCACCTTGCTGCGTTTAATTGGCGGGCAGCTCACTCCGGATCAGGGTGAAGTGCTGCTCGATGGCAAGAATATCGGGAAAATGTCACGTCAGGAGCTGTTTGCAGCACGGGCGCGAATGGGCATGCTGTTTCAAAGCGGTGCCTTGTTTACCGATATGACGGTTTATGAAAACGTGGCCTTCCCGATTCGTGCACATACCCGTTTACCCGAACATCTTATTGCCGAACTGGTGGCTTTAAAGCTGGAATCGGTGGGTTTGCGTGGTGCCGAGCAGCTCATGCCGTCTGAACTGTCTGGCGGGATGAACCGTCGTGTGGCTTTGGCGCGTGCCATTGCGCTGGACCCGGAACTGATTATGTACGATGAACCTTTTGCCGGTCAGGACCCGATTGTGATGGGTGTATTGACCCGTTTAATCCGTTCATTGCGTGAAGCGCTGGATTTAACCACCATTATTGTGTCGCATGATGTGGCTGAAACCCTCTCCATTGCCGACTATATTTATGTGGTGGCGGAAGGGAAAGTGCAGGGTGAAGGCACCCCAGAACAATTAAAACAGCATGCCTCGCCTTTTGTACGTCAGTTCTTAACCGGTTCAGTTGAAGGCCCGGTCGACTATCAGTTTAGCCATCAACCCTATTTAAGTCATGAGGTGCATTCAGCATGAATGCGATTGCTGCATTAGGACGCCGTGTGATTGAGCGGGTACGTGGTATAGGCGTTGCCACATTAATGCTGCTCCAGATTTTATTTTCCATGCCAACCTGGATTGGCGTGAAACTGTTTATTTACCAGATGTACCGCGTCGGGGTGATGTCACTGCTGATTATTGTGGTCTCGGGCTTATTTATTGGTGCGGTGCTGGGCCTGCAAATGTACAGCATTCTGGTGACCTTTGGCAGTGAAGCCATGCTGGGCACCGCGGTGGCCTTAACCTTGCTGCGTGAACTGGCACCAGTGGTTGCGGCCCTGTTATTTGCTGGCCGTGCCGGTTCTGCCTTAACTGCTGAAATTGGCCTGATGAAAGCCACCGAACAATTGTCCAGTATGGAAATGATCGGGGTCGATCCTTTAAAACGGGTCATCTCGCCGCGTTTATGGGCCGGTATTTTCAGCTTGCCAATGCTATCCGTGATTTTTGCGGCAGTCGGCATTATGGGTGGTAAATTCGTTGGGGTAGATTTTTTAGGCGCCGATGAAGGCTCTTACTGGAGCGGTATGGAAAGCACCGTACAGTTCTATAAAGATATCTTTAACGGCACCATTATTAAAAGTTTTGTTTTTGCATTAATTTGTACCTGGATTGCGGTCTACCAAGGCTATGCCTGCGAGCCTACGTCTGAAGGTATCGCGACATCTACCACGCGTACCGTGGTGTATTCATCGCTTTGTGTTTTAGGTTTTGATTTCGTATTGACTGCGGTCATGTTCGGAGGTGTTTAATGAAATCACGTACTAGTGAGCTGGCCGTCGGTGTTTTTGTCATTCTGTTTGGTATTGCTTTATTCTTCCTGGCGATGCGGGTCAGTGGTCTGGTGGGCACCACCATTCAGGACAGTTATTCCATGACCGCAACGTTTGACAATATTAACGGGATCAAGCCGCGTGCCAAAGTGGCCTTAAGCGGGGTTAAAGTCGGGCAGGTCGAATCCATTACTTTAGACCCGGTGACGCGTCTGGCCACTGTGACCATGATTCTGGATGGTGAGTTGACCACCTTTAATCAGGAACAGTTACAACAGGTGCAACAATATGCCTTGGAAGAGTTGCGTTACAGCAGCGAATACACGGAAGCCGATCCTGCGCAACAAAAAGCAATGGAAAAGCAACTGTTGGATAACATGACCTCCATCACCAATATCGATGAAGATGCTTACATAATGGTAGCAACCAATGGTCTTTTGGGTGAGAAGTACCTGAAGATTGTACCGGGTGGTGGTCTGAATTATTTAAAACGTGGTGATCAAATCAGTAATACCCAAAGCACCATGGAAATTGAAGACCTTGTGACCAAGTTTGTGACCGGTGGCGCAGGCAACAAGTCATCATCCGATAACCCGGCAGATGAGACATCCGCTGAAACAACAGATGCAGAAGTGTCATTTGTTGAGTAATTGAGAGGAGAAATTTTAGTGAAGACATTGTTCAAACAAACCTTGACCGCAAGTGTTTTGGCCACGCTGGTGGCAGGTAGTGCATTTGCTGCACCAACCGAAACTCCTCCCGCATTTATCAAGAAAGTGGCGGATGGCCTGATTTCGCGTTTAAAAGCCGATCATGCCAAACTGCAAAATAATCCGGCCTTGGTGAAAACCATTGTGCGCCAGAACCTTGATCCGTATATCGATTCGCAAGCCTTTACCCGTATTGTGATGGGAACCTATGCGACCAATCAGTACAGTTCGGCTGCCCAGCGTGCCCAGTTTGAAAAGAATTTCCGTGAAACCCTGATTGAAAACTACGGTTCAGCCTTTGCGAAATTCAGCAACCAGACTTATACCTTACGTCCGTATAAAGCCAGCAACAGCAAGAACCCGGTAGTGACCATCGACTTTAACAACAAAGGCGAGAAAATTCCGGTATCGTTCCAGCTGGTCGATAAAGGCAATCAGTGGAAAATCCGTAACATCAACGTATCCGGGATTGATTTAGGCCTGCAGTTCCGTAACCAGTTTGCAGCCAACGTCAAACGTAATGGCGGCAATATTGATAAAGCGATTGCGACCTTTAAACCAGATGCAGAAGCTGCGGTTGATAAAAAATAATAGGACGTGCTGTGATTGAATATGTAAATCAGGAACTGCGGGTTTCCGGGAAAATTGACTTTAACAATGCCGAGCAGTATTACCAGCAGGGGCTGCAGCTGATTCAACAGCAGCCCGCCCCGGTGGTGGTGAATCTGGCCGAACTTGAGCAGGGCAGTACCCTGGCTTTGGCTGTGCTGGTGCGCTGGTTAAGACAGACCCCGGATGCGCAAGGGCTGGTCTTTAAAGCCGTCCCGGAAAAAATGATGAAGATTATTCAATCCTGTCATTTGCAGGATGATTTACAGCTCAGCGCTTAAACAAAAAGCACCTCAACCGAGGTGCTTTTTTATGGCATTAAGTTTCTCGCTTGACTCAAGGGAGGTGAGGAGGGATAGAAGATTAGCGAAACCAGCCCTCTCTCTAACTCTCTCCCTCAGGGAGAGAGGACATGTCGCATTAAATCCATTTCTTCCATCTGAAGTAAATCAGCGGCCCGATAAAGAAGCCAATCAGGATAATACTGACAATAATAAAACTGGTGGTGCCTTTGGCAAAAGGCAGTACATCGGTGTTCATGCCATAGACACTGGCCACCAGCATCGGTGGTGCCAGCATACTTGGTAAAATCGAGAAGCGACGGATGGTGTCATTCTGTTCGGTATTAATGAAGCCCGAAGTAGTATCGAGTAGGAAGCGCACTTTCTGGAACAGGAAGGCGTCGTGTTCGACCAGCGAGCGTACATCTTCACTCAGTTCACGGATATCGGCATCATAAATATGACTGCCCAAGGCACGTGGACGCGCTAAAAAGGTCAGCACACGGCGTAAATCAATCAGACAGAGCTGAGCTTTTCCAAGCATATCTTCCAGTTGAGCCAGCCGGGTAATCATGTCATCAAGGTCTAAAATCATTTCCCGGTGGCGGTTATTCAGCACTTCGGTAGAGTATTTTTCCAGGTCCTTGTGGATATCTTCCAAGATATCCGCAAGTTCATCCAGCTTGGCTTCTAGCAGACCGAGCAGCACCCAGGTCGGGTCTTTATAATCAATTTCATAATCATTGCGTCGTGCACGGGCCCGAAAAGCACGAAAGGCCACCAGTTTTTCACCGCGCAGGGTTAGCAGACGGTCCCGGTTTAAAATAAAGGCAACAGTTTGTACCGTGGCGAGAATACTGGAATTTTCTTCCGATTCATCATCGACCTGATAGTTTTTATTTTTCGTTAAAAAATAGGTGCTGATGTGTAAAACCCCATCATCATCACGGTAAAATCGGGCAGATGAGGAAATATCTTCCAGAGACTTTAAGGTGGGTAAATCCTGCCGGTAGGCGTCCATGACCCACTGTTGTTCTTCTTGTGAAGGGGCGATCAGGTCAATCCAGACCAGTTCTGGATGCAGGTCGAAGCCGCCGTTGATGGTGGCATCTTCCAGACTACCGCGCTCTGTGGCGTAAAAGGCTTCAAGCATTAGTCTTTTCTCCCTTGCGCAGTATGGGTTTTATTGATGGGTGTATTTTAGACAAGGATTTGATTAAAAACACTGTTTGAAGTGCTAATTTATTTAAAAAACCAGCTCAAGGGTATATTTGCGGCATCATAGCCGCTGAACATGGTGAAAAAATGACAAATTCAATTGCAGTCTTCTGTGGCTCGGCTTTAGGTTCCGATGCGGTTTTTGTGGACACGGCGCAGCTGGTCGGGCAAACGATTGCAAAACAGGGCAAAACCCTGGTCTATGGTGGTGGTCGCTCCGGGTTAATGGGTGTGGTCGCAGACAGTGCCTTGCAGGCCGGTGGTGCCGTAATTGGCGTGATTCCGGAGCCACTGGTTGATCGCGAGCTGGCCCATCCCGGTTTAACCGAGCTGCATGTGGTGAAGAATATGCATGAGCGTAAAACCAAAATGTCAGAACTGTCCGATGCCTTTATTGCCATGCCGGGCGGTGCCGGCACACTGGAAGAAATTTTTGAGCAGTGGACCTGGGCCCAGCTGGGAATTCATTTAAAACCAAATGCCTTTTTAAATGTCGAAGGTTTTTATGATGATCTGCTGCGCTTTATTCGCATGACCACTGACAAGGGCTTTACCCATGCACGTTTTACCGAGGCATTAATTGTGTCCGATTCTATGGATGAGATTTTAAGCCAGTTTGAACGCTTTCAGGCACCTGAACCGAAATGGGGTATGGCCGACCGTCAGGCCTTGGTGAAATAAATATGAACACCATTACCGTAGCTGCGGCCATTATTCTGAACGAGCAGCAGCAATTGCTGCTGGTACGCAAACAGCACACCCAATGTTTTATGCAGGTTGGCGGCAAGCTGGAAAGCGCTGAGCCACCGGAGCAGACCATCTGCCGGGAAATTGCGGAGGAAATTGGCTGTCAGGCCCAGATTAAACAGTTTGTTGGCCGTTTTGAAACCGCTACAGCCAATGAGCCGGATCATCGTCTGGTCAGTTATGTTTATTATGTGCAGCTCGATCAGGACCCGCAGGTTCAGGCGGAAATTGCGGAAATGAAATGGATTGAACTGGAGGATAAGACGACACGTCTGGCACCGTTAACCACAGAAGTGGTGATTCCCTGGGTGAAACAGCATCTGTTACAGTCGGCTTAAGGCTGGCTGTTTTTCAGATGATTTAACCATCGGCACTGGCAATACACACCGCATAGACCTTGTGACAGCCAAGTTGCTCCAGCTGCTGTTTCAGTGCACGAATTGAGCTGCCGGTGGTGACCACATCATCAACAATTAATACCCGGCGATAAGGCCGGCCGGTATCGGGCCGTAGCTGGAATTGCTGGTCCAGATTTTCCAGTCGTTCCAGCCGGCTTAAGCCTTTTTGCCTGTGTTGATGGCGCCGTACAACCGGTTGCCAGATTGGTAGCTGTAAATGGCGTGCCAGCACCTGAGCCAGCAGCAGGGTATGATGATAACCACGCTCTGCCAGTCGCTCGGTTGCCACCGGCATCGGGACAATGGCCTGTACCCGTGGATAGGTCAATTCACACAGGCTGCCCGCCAGTAAAGACTGATAATGCAGTTGCTGCTCATATTTGAATTGCTGAATCATCCGGTCGACTGGATAACGATAATGACAGGCCACCTGAATCTCGGTTTCCTGCCGGTAGACGTTTGCTTTTAACCATGGCAGTTGCTGCAAGCAATCTGCACAGACCCGGTACTGCTGCTGGGCCGCACTGCCACAGAGCTGGCAGGGCAGTAATTTTTGTAATAGCGTACGGCTATGCGCCAGCAGCTTAAACATAGGCATAACGTGGTGCTTCCGGCAGCCAGCGTTTGAGCAGGGCCTCGGCCTGCTCGGGATAATCTTTCAGCATCTGCTGGGCCACATAATGTGCCTGATTCAGCAGATGATCATCGCGTTCCAGCTTGGCCACCCGAAAGCCCATATCGCCGGTTTGTTTGGTGCCCAGCAACTCCCCGGGGCCGCGCAGTTCCAGATCTTTTTCGGCAATCACAAAGCCATCATTGCTTTCTCTTAAAATTCGCAGCCGTTCCTGCCCGTTTTGCGACAATGGATGCTTATACAGCAGGGCACAGAAACTGGCTTTGGCGCCCCGACCGACCCGGCCACGCAGCTGATGCAATTGCGACAGCCCTAAACGCTCGGCATTTTCAATCACCATGATTGAAGCATTCGGGACATCGACGCCGACTTCAATCACGGTGGTGGCAATCAGCAATTGCAGCTGGTTGTCTTTAAACTGCTGCATCACCGCCTGTTTGTCATCAGCCTTCATTTTGCCATGCACCAGACCAATATTCAGTTCCGGAAAGCGTTCCTTGATTTCAGCAAAAGTCGCTTCGGCAGCTTGCGCATCCAACGTTTCTGACTGTTCTACCAGGGTGCACACCCAATAGGCCTGTTTGCCTTCGGCACAGTTGCTGGCAATACGCTGTAGTACCTGTTCGCGCCGGTCCAGTGGAATGGTCACGGTCTGAATCGGGGTACGGCCCGGCGGCAGCTCATCAATAATGGAAGTGTCCAGATCGCCATAGGCGGACATCGCCAGCGTACGTGGAATCGGGGTGGCGGTCATCACCAGCTGATGCGGAGTCATGTGATTCAGGCCCTTGTTTCTTAAGGCCAGCCGCTGATCGACCCCAAAGCGGTGCTGCTCATCAATAATCACCAGTCCCAGCTTGGCAAATTCGACATTGTCCTGAAACAGCGCATGGGTACCGACCACCAGCTGGGCGCTGCCATCCTGAATAATCTGTTCGGCGCTGGCGCGGGCCTTGCCTTTCTGTTTTCCGGATAGCCAGGATACGGTCAGTCCCAAAGGTTCAAACCAGCGTTTAAAGTTTAAATAATGCTGCTCAGCCAGAATTTCAGTCGGTGCCATCAGCGCCACCTGCCAGCCTTCTTCCAGCGCATGACAGGCCGCCACCGCCGCCACCAGTGTTTTGCCGGCGCCGACATCACCTTGTACCAGCCGCAGCATCGGCTTGTTTTGTTTTAGGTCCTGGATAATTTCCTTCGACACCCGTTTTTGTGCGCCGGTCATGCTAAACGGTAAGCCGGCCAGTAACTGCTTGGCCAGATATTGGCTGGGTGCAAAAGCTGGCGCTTCAATCTGCTGAATATAAGCGCGGCGGGTCAATAAACTGACCTGATGTGCCACCAGTTCCTCAAAAATCAGCCGCTGCTGGGCCGGATGCGAACCCTGACCGAGCTGCAGCATATTGGCACTGGTTGGCGGCTCATGGATATATTCTAGCGCCTGTTTCAGTGCATAGCCGTTGGTAAATTTTTCCGGCAACAGTTCCGGCAGATCATCACTGTGCTGTTTCAGCGCCTGTTTGACATATTCGCGCAGTTTGGACTGGGTCAGCCCTTCGGTGCTTGGATAAATCGCCGTGAGCTGGGTTTTCGGTAGCGGAGTATGCTCGCTGATCAGCTGGATTTCCGGATGATACATTTCCAAACCACGCGCGCCGACCCGGACTTCACCAAACACGCGCAGGCGGTTGCCGACTTTGGCGCGGTCAGTCAGGCCTTTATAAATATGATAAAAACGTAAGGTGACTTTGGCGCTGTCATCATCCAGCAGAATTGCCATCGACTTGCGTTTGCCGGGTGGGAAATCGACCCCTTTGACAATGCCTTCCAGTAAATAACTGCGGCCGACGTTCAATTGGTTCATCGGAATGATCGTGCTACGATCTTCATAATCACGCGGCAGATGAAACAGTAGGTCATCTGTGGTGAAAATATTCAGTTTTTCCAGTAACGCGGCAGCAGCAGCGCCAACGCCTTGTAATTGATGGACTGCGGCCATGTCCCCTCAACAATGGTAATGAGCAAGTGGGTTATGCATATTTTATTTATCGGTTATGGTAAAACATCTGCACGTGTGGCTAAACAACTATTTCAAGCCGGCCACCAAATTACCACAATTAGCCGCAGCCGGAAAAGTGATGTGCATGCAACGCATCTGATTCAGGATGTGCAGCAGCTGGATTTAAGCCGGCTGACGCCCATTGACTGGGTCTATGTGCTGCTCAGTCCGGGGCAGAGCACGCCGGAGGCCTATCAGCAGACCTATCTGGATTCGGTGCAACCAATTGTAACGGCGCTGGCAGCGCATCCGGTGCGTCGTATGGTGGTGGTGTCATCGACCCGGGTGTATGGACAAAATGCCGGGGAATGGATTGAGGATACCACACTGCTTCAGCCGCCAGATGCACAGGCAGACATTCTGCTCAAGATGGAGCAGGCCTATTTAAGCGCTTATCCGGAGCGTTGCACCATTATCCGGCCCAGCGGTATTTATGGCAGCTCAATCGCAAGGATGGTCAAGCTGGCGCACACGCTCACTGAATATCCAAACCGGCACTGGTCTAACCGGATTCATATTGATGATCTGGCGCGTTTTCTGGCACAGATGATTCACGTGGAACATCTGCAGGAGAGTTATATTGTCAGTAATGGTCAGCCGCAACTGCTGCATGAAGTGGTGCAATGGTTTCAGCAGCAGCTACATCGGCCGTTATTAACCCTGACCAGTCCGCACGAAACCGGCAAGCGGATTCGACCGAAACGGATGCAGGACAGTGGTTTTAAGTTACAGCATGATGACTGTTTTCAGGATTATCTGGCCCTGTTACAGCAAGCGGATGTGAACTAAGAATTTTTAATTTTATTGAGGATGGCTTATATTTCCCGCACCTTTGCACGAAGGCAAAGATACAGGTTATGGACGGTTTTTTTATTTCTTTTTACGTTTTAAGCGACGTTTGGCTTGCTGTGCGGCTAGTGCATCTAGTGCATCTTTCAGTTCTTCATCGCTAAAGGTGGTGATGTGTTGCAGCATTTGCAGGGTTACATCATCCAGCACCAGATTGGCATACTGCGCCACATTGCTAAAGTTCTCATCAAAGACAATGGCATTGTCGCTGTTGGTGCTGATATAGCCTTGCTGGGTCAGCACTTTAATAAAGCTCTGGAACAGGGCCTTATCGAAGAATTCCGGTGAGTTGAACTCATACAGCACCGATAAACGCTGACCCACCAGATGGCTCAGTTCTTCAACCTGACGGGCGGAAATATTGCCCGAACCACGCTGGGTAATCAGCGCCAGGGTCATGTAGTAGCGTTCCAGACTTTGCATTACCGGCGCAGCCAATACTACCAACTGGTTATGATCTTCACTGTTCGGTGCCGGAGAAAGCAGATTCCCTTCAGCATCTTCACTAATCAGCTTGGCCTGAATTAGCCCATCAGCATAGGCACAGATTTGCTGTTTCAGTTCTGCTTCATTCCATTTCAGGAACAGCTCGGCTTTCAGGAACGGATACAGCGTGCGAATTACATTAATTAAATCGCCACGCTTGATTGAACCATTGTGCTCAACCAGTGCCGCTACCAGAGATGGCAGGACAAAGGCATGCAGAATATTGTTGCGGAAGTAGGTCAGCAACACCGCCTGATTGTCTTCAATGGCAATAATATCGCCCAGAACGTGCTGCACACGTTTAATCAGTTTCAGCTTCAGACCGTAGGCAATAATTTCCTTGCCTGAAAGTGGGGTGATGTGGGTGCGCTCATCGTAAGGCAGGGCAGTAAGCAGGTCACGATAGGTATCCAGCTGCTTGATACAGATCGCTTCATCTAAGGTATGTTTTGGCGTGGCCAGCAAAATCAGCGATAACAGCGATACCGGGTTAATTACCACGGCGCGGTTAATGTTTTCCAGAATCGCATAGGCCGAGCTGTTTACCGCATCGGACACTTCCTGCGGAATCGGATCGTCATTTTTTTCGATACTGATCTGCTCGGCACCATGCTGTTTTAGCATGTCATCTAAAAACACTGGCTCGCCAAAATTCACATGCACCTTGCCAAAAATACGCTCGATTTTTCTCAAGGTTTTCAGAATACCGACAATGGATTCGGCCTCTTTCGGTTTACCTTGCATTTCACCGACATAGGTCGAACCTTCCATCAGGCGTTCATAGCCAATATAGGTTGGCACAAAGGCAATTGGTTTGGCGCGGCCACGTAAATGTCCATGTACGGTCATGGCCAGCATACCGGTTTTTGGTGGCAACAAGCGGCCGGTACGCGAACGGCCGCCTTCAATAAAGTATTCCAGCGGCGTGTTGCGCGACAGAATGCTGTACAGATATTCCTTAAATACGGTGGTGTACAGGCCATTGCCACGGAAAGTCCGGCGAATAAAGAAAGCCCCGCCACCGCGTAATAACTGACCGATAAACGGCATGTTCAGGTTATCGCCAGCCGCAATATACGGCACCATCATGCCGCGTTTATAAATCACATAAGACAGCAATAAATAGTCGATATGACTGCGATGGCACGGGGTATAAATAATTTCGTAGTCTTTGGCCAGTTCACGCACGGTACTGAAATTATGCACCTCGACGCCATCATAGAGTTGGGTCCATAAACGGGTTAGCGCCGTTTCAGCAAAGCGGATGGCGGCATAGGAATAGTCCGACACGATTTCATTTAAATAGCCAATGGCACGGCGCTCGGCTTCAATCATGCTGATTTTACTGCGGATGCTTTCGCGGCGAATGGCTTCCTGTACATCCGGCGCTTTAATCAGGCTATGCATCACATTACGGCGATCCGATAAATCGGGGCCTAACACCACTTCGCGCTGGCTGTCTAAATAATTATTTAAGGTATTAATAATACAGGTCGCTGGCGACAGGTTCGGGGCCTGCATCTTGGCGGTCTGCACCATGGCTCTTAAAGACTGTGCCTCATGAAATTCCAGATAGGATTGGCGACCATGCAGGCCAATATTGACCAGCTGCTTGACGGTGCCTGGTGTAGCCCAGGTATCGGTCAGTAGCAGTTTGAGCCAGGAATCTTCTTTATCTGGTGCGCGGCCCCAGAGAACGGTGACCGGAATCAGCTCAATATCCAGTTCAGGGTGCTGTTCCAGCAGTTCAATCAGGCGTAGTAAACGCGGCGGAAAGGCGTGCGGCGGCGGATTCAGCAGATTGTTTTCATCATAGTGCTGTAAAAACAGAATCGAAGCTTTTTCCTTATGCTGGCCAATCTGCATAGGGTCTAATGCGGGCGGCAGCTTTAAGCGGCGTGTTTCACCATCAAGGACCAAGGCATTGCTGCGGGAATGGTTCTGCAGCACATAGCAGACAATTTTCTGGGTCGGCTGTTCTGAATGGTCTGTCGCTGCTGCTTCGGCAGGAACCTCGCCCAGTACATGCGGGGTTACCACCAGATCAAGCAGTTTGCTTGAAAGCTGACGATAAATTTGACCAAAACCACTCTTGGACATACCAACTCCTAAATCAATGACCAGTACCGCAGATTATCTGAGGGAAAAAATAATAAATCTAATTGTAGCGAAAAATAGCCTGACATTTTCTGACAAATTCTATCTTTAGTGCTCAATTTTATCGTTAAAAATCGTATTTTTAGTGCGGCGCATTATACGGGAGTCGTGACAGGGCGGTCAGTTAAACTTTAGTGTTTTGGTCAACAAATATGGCAAAATAGGCAAGATTGAGCTGTTTCTATTTTGCTTGTTTTGATTTTTAAATATCCCGACATAGGTTTCCCCGCATGAATGCACTGACTCAGGAACTGGTTGAACTGCTTAGCCTGGAAAAACTTGAAGAAAATATCTACCGAGGCATCAGCCGCAATCTGGTCGGTAAGCGCGTGTTCGGTGGACAGGTGCTGGGCCAGGCACTGCGCGCGGCTTCGTATACCACCGACCGTCCGGCGCATTCCTTACATGCCTACTTCCTGTTTGGTGGCGATGTCAACGCACCGATTATTTATGAAGTGGACCGGATTCGTGAAGGCAAGAGCTTTGTTAGCCGTCAGGTGCGAGCCATCCAGCATGGCCGGACCATCTTTATGTGTATGGTATCGTTTGCTGCGCCAGAAGAAGGGCTGAATTACCAGATTTCCGAGCCTGAATATCCGGCACCGGAACAGTTAAAAAATGAAGCAGAACTGGTACAGAGCATTGTCGAGTTTATTCCGAAAAACGTTCGTGCCAGCTTTACCCGTGACCGGCATGTGGAAATCCGTCCGGTGAATCCAAGTAATCCGTTTCAGCCGCAGCCGGAAGCACCGTCTTATGCGCACTATATCCGTACGCATAGTCCGATTGCAGCGGAGCAGGATGAAATTGCCCTGCATCAGGCCATTGCTGCCTTTTATTCAGACTTTACCCTGATGACCACCGCGCTGCGTCCGCATGGCTTGAGTTATCTGTCGCCAAGTTTGCAATGTGCCAGTATCGACCATGCCATGTATTTCCATAAGCCATTCCGGGTCGATGACTGGATGCTGTATGACATGGAAGCCACCATCAGTAACAGTTCGCGTGGCCTGAACTTTGGCCGTATGTGGCAAAACGGCGAGCTGGTCTGTAGCACCACGCAGGAAGGTTTAATTCGCTTACGCGAAATTGAAACCCAGTAAGCTCACCTCAATAAAAAAGCCGAATCAACTGATTCGGCTTTTTTTATCCCACCTTCAATGGCAATGCGGCAGATCACTTGGTGCATGTTTATGGCAGCCTTGTGCCTTGCTGTTGCCCGAAGAATGGGCAAAAACCTGCGTAGTGCTACAAATGAGTGCAAGAATAAGGGCGAGTTTTTTCATGAGGTTACTCTTTTAGTCTTAAAAACAAGGTAATGCACTGATAAAGCACATCTTATGCCAGTTTTTCTGGCACCGGGCTTTTTTCCTGAGCTGGATTTGCTTTTGACAAAATAATGCTCGATTCAGCGCAGCTCGCATGGCATAGTGCCAAGCAAGATGACATCACAATATATGCACCCATGAGCTTAAATACACAAATTCTGGTGGCCGCAATTTTAGGGGTTCTATTCGGGTTTTTGTTGAACCTGTTGCCGGGCAGCGCATTTTATGACGGCAGCTTATATGGCCTGAGTATTGCCAGCAGTATTTTTATCGGCCTGCTGAAAATGCTGCTGATTCCCCTGATTTTCAGTTCGATTGTGGTCGGGGTATCCAACCTGCAGGCTTCTGGCCAGCTGAGCCGGGTCTGGAAAATTACCTTGCTGTGCTGTGTGACCACCACCACATTGGCGCTCATTTTAGGTCTGGCCTGTGCGCATCTGTTTGAAGTCGGTAAAGGCGTAGATGTGCGTTTATTCCAGGACGCGATGAGCCAGCATCAGACGCCGGATACCTTAACACCGTCGTCCTTCTTCACCAATTTTATTCAAAACACCCTGATTAATCCGTTTAAGGCCTTTGCCGAGGGCAATGTACTGGCGGTGGTGGTGTTTGCCTTATTTGTCGGGGTGGCGCTGGTCAAAGGCGGTGAGCAGTTCCGGACCGTGCGCCGGCTCAGCCATCAGTTTTTTGACATCATGATGCTGATGATTGGCTGGGTAATGAAACTGGCACCGCTGGGGATTTTTGCCCTGCTGGCCAAGCTGATTGCCACCGAAGATGTGACCGTGCTCAGCCGTCTGGCTGAGTTTACCGTAGTGGTAACCGGCACCACCATTTTTCATGGTCTGGTGGTACTGCCGCTACTGCTATGGCTGTTTGGAAAAATGAATCCGGTGACCTTCTTTAAAGGAACGCGCGCTGCTTTAATTACTGCATTTGCCACCAGTTCTAGTTCGGCCACCATGCCACTTTCGATGAAATGTGCCCAGGAAAACCTGAAGGTGCGCCCGCAAACAGCTGGCTTTGTAATTCCGCTGGGGACACAGCTGAATATGGATGGCACAGCCTTATATGAAGCCGCTGCGGCGCTGTTTATTGCCAATTTAATGGGGCTGGATTTGACCTTGGGCCAGCAGCTGGTGGTTTGCGCCACCGCCATGATTGCCTCCTTGGGCGCGCCGGGTATTCCAAGTGCCGGCATGGTCACCATGATTATGGTGTTGCAATCGGTTGGTCTGCCGGCAGAAGCAATTGCCATTTTACTGCCGATTGACCGTTTGCTGGATACCGTACGTACCGTGGTCAATGTCCAGGGCGATATGATGATTAGTGTGGTGGTTGACCGTTATACCCGCGACGATGAGATCACCACTCAATCCTGAGCATCTTCCCAGCACGGATTCCAGACCACTTCCCAGAGATGGCCATCGGGGTCCTGAAAATAACCGGCAAAACCGCCATAAAAGGTGGCTTGTGCCGGTTTGATAATGGTGGCACCGGCACGCTCGGCCTGCTGCATCACCTGATCTACGTCCAGCGGACTATGCACATTATGCCCTAGACTGATTTGGGTCGGGCAAAAACGGCTCAGGGGCAGGCCTGAATCTTGCGCCAAGGCAGCCTGCGGCCACAGTGCCAGTGTCAGGCCTGAATCCAGCGTGATAAACGCCACTGCGCCCTGTTCAAATTCCTGCCCGACGATACCTTCACTCTGCCAGCCCAAACCTTGCTGATAAAAGCGCAAAGCTGCGTCTAAATCCTGCACAGCCAGCGTGATCACACTCAAAGATGCGCGCATTGTTCCTGCCTTTTCATTCAAGTCTGATTTTTATCTTAGCGGAAATCTGGCTCGACACAGTGCTGCCTGTGTCGGGCAATTGTATCTCTGCAATTCTGCACCAGGTGGATGCTTTACGCGACTTTAAGCTGGGCGCGCTGTGCCGCCGGGGAGGCTTGCAGATAGGCCAGCGCATCTTCGGTTTTGGCTTCATGCAGCGGGTCATACCACGGCATTAAATAACCCAGTTGCTGTGATACCAGCCAGAATGGTGAGGGCAATAAGCCGTTATTGGCCTGTGCAGTGCGGTACCATTCCCGCCAGATCCACGGTTTATACAGGGCCGGCCGGATTGATGCATAACGCGGGTCCTGACGCATAATATGCGCCGCACCATCGACCCAGAGACCAATTACTCCAGCAATCACCAGCAGGCTCAGATAATAACGGGCCAGATAACTGCCACCCAAATGCCGATACAGGTCAAAGGCCACGGTGCGATGCTCGATTTCTTCTGCGCCGTGCCATTTGACCAGATCCAGCATGGCCGGGTCGGCACCCTGACGCTGCCATTCGCGGTTATACAGCGCATATTTACCCAGCACGCAGGTCATGTGTTCTACCGTGGCAACAATGCCTAAACGGAACAGATCCCAGTGCCGTTCGCTCCATTGCGGCAATTGCAGACCTAAAGGCCGATCGGCCAGTAACTGGTTAAACAGTCCGTTCATCAGGCTGATGTTGCGCTGAATATCAATCTGGCGTTCGCTTAAATAATCCTTGTTGGCCGAGTTATGCGCCTGGGCGTGCATGGCTTCCTGGCGGATAAAGGCCTGCACATCCTGTTTCAGTTTTTCATCCTGAATCTGCGGCAAAACCTTGTTGTACAGCCGGCAAAACCAGAACTCGCCGGCCGGCAGAATCATGTTAATTTCATTAATAAAATAACTGGCAAAAGGCTGCTGCGGAATCCAGTCGATGGGGGTGTCCTGCCATTCAAAGCGGACTTTACGCGGTTGAATAAAGTAGCCAATGGATGAGCCACGGGCAGCACGGCGAAAACGTGCGAGGAGTTTTTTCATGCTGTATTGCACCTCTAAAATGTGATGCGGTTTAAATTATGCTCAGCATGAGTATGAAAAAAATATCCCCCATTGAAACTAGCAATAGGGGACATTCCAATATCAATAGATGTAAATTATTGTCAGACAGTTTTGAGTTGTTGCAAAGCTTATGGCTCTTTGGCGGCCGTTTCAGTCAGCTGTTCAACAGCTTCTGTATCCGGCAGCTCTTCTGCTTCCAGTTCATCTGCCGTGGCTTCCGGAATGCTGGCCAGATCAAACTGCTGCGATTGTTCCAGGGTAAAGTTCAGACGACCGGCCATTACACTGGCCAGTTCTTCCAGACCCTGACGATTGAGCGAGGAGAACAGTTGAATCGAGAAATCCAGCTTCATCTTTTTCAGCTGCTGTTTCACTTCCAGCAGGACTTTATTGGCCGGGCCACGATTCAGCTTGTCGGATTTGGTCAGCAAAACATGCACAAACAGATGACGGGAATAAGCCCATTCCAGCATCATCACATCAAAATGTTGCAGTGGATGGCGAATATCCATTAGCAAGACCAGACCCTGTAAGCTCTTGCGATGAATCAGGTAGTTTTCCAGTTCTTTTTGCCAGACAATTTTCATTGATTCAGGTACTGCGGCATAACCATAACCCGGTAAATCGACCAGACGCTGCTCCGGATTGCCCAGACTAAAGAAGTTGATCATCTGGGTACGGCCCGGTTTTTTCGAGGCACGTGCCAGCTGTTTCTGGTTGGTTAGAGCATTAATCGCACTGGATTTGCCGGCATTGGAACGTCCGGCAAAGGCCACTTCATAGCCGCTATCTTCTACACAGAGATTCAGCTTTGGCGCACTCATCAGGAATTCGGCTTTACGTAGCCAGTTCAGGGCACGAACGGCATATTCGGTAATCGCAGGATCAGCCTTTTTCTCATAGCTAATCTTTTGCTTCGGCGCATTAGCGGCCTTAGTGTTTTTCGATTTTCCTCTGCTATGGTGCATAACTTAACTTCATCACTGCTTTTACAAAGCGGTATTATAGATCAACTCGCGCAGACACGCGAACTTTGCTGTAGCCGTGTGCAAAAGTTATCTAACTCAGAGATTGATCAGCTGAATTGGCGATTGTGTGCTCCACTGTGCCGGTGCAGGAGTATTTAACACGTCGGACAGGGTGTACTGGTCCAGACTCTGATAAAACTGTTCCAGCGCCTGATCTAAAATGCCTTTTAAGCCACAGCGGCTGCGCAGCACGCACGGCGGGGTATTACATTCCACAATCTGGGTTTCACGTTGCAAAATACGCACGATCTGGCCCAGCTTCAGTGCCCGTGCATCCGGATTTAAACGCAGGCCGCCCCCTTTACCGCGGGTGGTAATCAGCCATTCCTGTTTGCCCATGAAATGCACAATTTTAACCAGATGGTTTTGGGAAACATGCAAATCCTGCGCAATTTCCGCAATCGTATACGGCAGATCTCGCGGTGGGGAGATATACAGCAGAATACGTAATGCATAGTCGGTGAATTTATTTAATTGCATGATCGCACAAATATTTTTTTCAAAGTTGAAATACAAGAAGGCTAGTCTACCATAAGCAGACTAGCCCTCCTATGTTTTACACGTGTGGGGTTTTAGTGACGTACACCACCCGTACCAAATGCTTCACTGTGAATCTGTTCGGCTTTAATACCACGTGCCAGTAAGGCTTTTTGCTGCTCGGCCATGAATGGCATTGGGCCACACAGATAGTAATCAGCATTTTCCGGTAATAAGGCAGCATCCATGGTGCTCAGGTCCAGACGACCGGCCACATCATAATCCTGACCTAACACATCTTCGGTATTCGGGAATTCATAGGCTGTAAAGGTATGAATACGTGGATACTTCGCCTTGATGTCCTGAATATGCTGTTTCATGGCATGTACCTGTTTGCTGCGGCAGGCATGAATGAAGGTCACCGGTTGTGGCACATCTAAAGTGACCAGCTGGTTCAGCATCGCAATCATTGGGGTTAAGCCAACACCACCACTGATGAACACATTACGTTTGTTGCTGTCGATCAGGTAGAAGTTTCCGGTTGGCGCTGAAATTTCAAGTTCTGCACCTTCTGGCAGCTGATGCAGCGCATTAGATACCCAGCCTGCAATCTTGTCGGCGCCATTACCCGGTTCGCGTTTCACTGAAATACGTAAGTAGTCTTGCTGCGGGCTGGTTGACAGCGTGTATTGACGTGGTTGTTTCAGGTCCAGTTCAGGGACAAAAACACGTACTGAAATGTATTGGCCGGCTTCATATTTTGGTAAGGCACCACCATCGACCGGTTCAAAGTAGAACGAGGTAATTTCGTCGCTTTCTACCACTTTCTTGGCGATTTTGAAATTACGCCAGCCTAACCAGCTGCCTTGAGTTTGCTGATGCTGCTCGTAAATGGCACGTTCGGTATTAATGAACACTTCTGCAAGCTGGCCATACGCGGCGGCCCAGGCATCAATCAGTGGATCATCCATGGAAATGTTCAGCACTTCGCTGATGGAGTGCAGCAGGTTTTCACCGACAATATTATAGTCCGGGGCCTGAATATTCAGACTGACATGCTTGTGTGCGACCAGTTCAATTACTGGCGCCAGTACTGATGGATCTTCAATATTTTCTGCATAGGCCAGTACCGCACCTGCCAGTGCCTGCGCCTGCGCACCACTGCGTTGATGACCCAGGTTAAAGGTTTCTTTAAGGTCCGGATTATTCCCCAACATGCGGTTATAGAAATAGCTGGTCAGGGCCACACCATTTTCACGTAGAACAGGAACAGTTGCTTTTACAAGGTCAATTTGCTGGGGAGTCATGGCTGATCTCTCATGGCTGGTTATTTATAAGATGTATTTAAAATACATTTTATAAAACGCCAGTGCAAGCACTGTTTTTAAAAAACCATAAAAAAATTATGGGATATAAAAATATCCCATAATGAAAGCGGTTCCTATCGGTTTTTTGATTATTTTCGGCCAAACAGGGAGCCTAATAATCCGCGGACAATTTTCTGTCCGGTGCTGCCGCCTAAGGTGCGGGCCGCGCTCTTGGCAAAGGTACCGACAATGTCCTGAGTCAGCTTTTCACGCTGCCGTGCAGTGCGTTCAGCTTCTTTTTGCTGTTCGCGGGCCAGACGTTCCTGCTCACGCGCCTGCTGTTTGGCTAAAGCAGCCTGCTCTTTAGCTTGCTGCTTGGCTAGGGCTTCCTGTTCCTTGGCGCGTTGCTGTTCTAGCGCGGCCTGTTCAGCCTGTTGCTGGCGTTCCGCTACTTTCTGTTGCAGCATTTCATAGGCACTGTCCCGGTCCAGACTCTGCTCATATACACCGGCGACAATACTCTGGCTCATCAGTGCCTTGCGCTGTTCAGGGCTAATCGGGCTAAACGAGGAGTAGGGTGGCATCACCCAGCCGCGCTCTACAATCTGCGGCGTGCCTTGTTCATCCAGACAGCTAATTAAAGCTTCACCGACGGCCAGTTCGGTAATGGCCTGTTCCACCTGAAATTCCGGATTGGCACGGAAAGTTGCTGCCGCGGTTTTGACCGCTTTCTGATCTTTGGGGGTAAAGGCGCGTAAGGCGTGTTGCACCCGGTTGCCGAGCTGTCCCAGTACACTTTCAGGCAAATCCAGCGGATTCTGGGTGACAAAATAAATTCCAACGCCTTTGGAGCGAATCAGGCGGACCACCTGCTCAATTTTCGCCTGTAGGGCCGGGCTGGCATTGTCAAACAGTAAATGCGCTTCATCAAAGAAGAACACCAGTTTGGGTTTGTCCATATCACCGACCTCCGGCAACTGTTCAAACAGCTCTGATAGCATCCACAATAAAAAGGTCGCATACAGTTTCGGGGTGTGCATCAACTTGTCTGCAGCCAGCAGGTTGATGTTGCCGCGGCCTTGGCTATCCGTTTGCAGGAAATCTATCAGGTCTAGTGCTGGCTCGCCAAAGAACTTATCCCCGCCCTGATCTGCAAGTGCCAATAGGTTACGTTGAATCGCACCAAGGCTAGCTGGCGAGAGATTACCGTATTCAGCTTTAAAGTCTGCAGCATGTTCGCTGACATAACTCAGCATGGCTTTCAGGTCTTTAAAGTCGATCAGCAACAAGCCCTGATCATCAGCAATTCGGAAGACTGCTGAGAGAACACCTTCTTGCGTGTCATTCAGGTTTAGGATGCGGGCAAGCAAGAGTGGCCCAATTTCAGAAATCGTAGTACGGATCGGATGGCCTTGTTCGCCAAACAGATCCCAGAATACAACCGGCGAAGCTTCAAAAGGAATCGAGTCAATATTCAGGCTTTTAATGCGTTCATCAAACTTAGGATTGCTTTCGCCTGGCTGGGCCAGGCTGGAAACATCTCCCTTAGCATCGGCTAAAAATACAGGTACACCAATGCGGGAAAAGCTTTCTGCCAACACTTTCAAAGTCACCGTTTTGCCAGTTCCGGTCGCACCGGCAATCAGCCCGTGACGGTTGGCAAGCTGTGAATGCAGCACAATATCTTGCGTGGTATCACTGGTTTTTTTAGCAATAATGATTGGTGTATTCATTAACCTGAAATTCCTGTATAAATTTTTATATTTTTCAGTAGTTTACATGTTACTGTAAAAAATGTGAAATTAATCATTTTTTTAATATTTTGCATATTTTGGAAATATTTTAACTTGTTTGTTGAAATATTGCTCATTTTTTGTAATATTTAGAACTCATTTTGTTTTAAATAACATTATGGAAAATAAAATATTAATAAGTTTTTTTAAATAATTTGGAAACGGTTAGAGGGTATCAATGAAATTCAATAAACAATTATTAGCTATGTTAGTTGGAACATCTGTATTTTTAACTGCCTGTGGTGGCGATTCAGATGGCTCAACATCTACAAAACCTGCTGATCCAGTTCAACCAGAACAGCCAAGTGAAACGGTTACTACGATTCAAGATGTTGCAACTGTAGTAAGTGAAAAAGCGAATATTGCAGTTTTTGGTGAAGTAAATTCCGAATATTTTACAGATATCACATTAACATCCGGTCAGACGGTTTTATTGTTAGATGATAATGATAATGAGGCACAAGCAACAGGTTTTGCTTCGCAGGTTGCTTTAAATACTTCCTCTGCTCAGACGCAAGCTAGATCAAATTCTGTTGTATCAAACCAAGACTTAGATCAATTTAGTAAATTCTATTTAGGTTTGTTTACTGAAAGCCTTGTTAAACAAAATGCAAAAGTCAATATTTTAACAAACCGTGTATCCATGAATGCTCAAGGGGAGGTTGTTAATGTAATTTTGGATATTGATTTTTCTAATGCCAATGAACTGACTAAAGTTCGTGATCTGTTGTTATCTGTATTAAATTCAAATTCATCTGTTACTACTCCTGTAGTCGTACAAGCAAGTGATAAAAAATTACGTCTCAATCTATCTTTTTGGCTTGCAAACCAATCAGGTTATATTTGGGCAAATACTTATGTCGCGAGTAATAGTGAGAAAGTTAACCAAAAATATGGTGATTTGAATATTGCTAGTGCTTTAAGTAGCAATGCTGTTATTGAAGTGGCTACAGCAAAAGAAACTTTTACTCAAACAACACAATCTGCAAATGCGGTTGACATTTTATGGAATATTGATTCTTCAGGTTCAATGTCTGAAGAACAGCGTAACTTGGCAAATGGTGCTGCACAGTTCTTTAAATCATTGAATCAGGCAGGTGTGGATTATCGCTTAGCAGTGAATACGCAGGATGCGTACGCATGTAAGTCACTTAGAACTTTAAAAGATAAAACGACTAATTTTATTGATAGAAATACACCAGATGCAGAGCAAGAATGGGCTACCTTGGCTCAACCTGGAACTTATGGTTCAGCTACTGAAACAGGTTTTTACTGCGTTCGTGAAGCAGATTTGACTGGTTTTGACCGTCCAAACGTGAAGAATTTAGTGGTGTTTGTTTCAGATGAGGCTGAAAATGAAACATATTGGCAGTCCAGTCCAGTATATAGTAACTATACACGACGAGATTTTAATGATTATAAAAATTATTTCTTGTCTACAAACACTACCTACTTTTCGATTGTAGGTACATCTGATCATATTCGTCCAACTTTTGCAGATCCTACAATTTCTTGGAGTACACCAGGATTTGAATGTAATGGTCAAGGTGGATCTGCTGAAGGAGGAGGGCACTTTAAAGAGATTGCACGTTTGACTGGTGGGGCTTCTGCTTCAATTTGTGCTGATGCTACAAGCTGGAATGTGGTATTTGATGACATTATCCGTGTGGCAACCGGTCTTGCAAGTCAGTTTAGTTTAAAACAGGTACCAATACCTTCAACTGTTAAAGTGACAGTAAATGGTCAAAATGTTGCGCGTGATACAACACATCGACAAGGCTTTGATCTAGTTTATAGTAATTCTGGCGTAAGTTTAGTGTTCTATGGAACAGCTTTACCAAAAGCAGGTGAGACTGTTTCTGTAAGCTATGATTACTTTAAGTAAAGCGAAACGATAATGTAAAAAATTGGGCAAATTGCCCAATTTTTTATGTCGATATTTAAGCTAAGACTTTTAAAGCCTGTTTAATATCCTGAAGCAGATCTTCCGGATGTTCTAGTCCAATACAGAAACGAACCAGGAAACCCTCTTTTAAATGTGAATGTTCCAGCACACGCATTTCTTTTAAGTTATATAGCATGACCAGGCTGACCGGTCCCCCCCAGCTAAAGCCCAGCTTGAACAGGGTTAATGCATCACAGAATGCTCGAATATCGTTTAAATTGTATTGCGCATCAAAAATCACACTAACCAGTCCGGCGCTGTGACCCTCCTTGCAGATGTCTTTCCAGTATGCATGACCGGCACTGTCCGGATCAGCCGGATGCAGGACCTGAACCAGCTCTTTTTGCTGTTTTAGCCAGTTCAGCAAGGTCAGTGCTGATTGTGACTGTTGCTGGTAACGCAGCTGCATGGAGGCCAGACTGCGCTGGATTTGCGCCGTATCATCCCCGCTGACACAAATCCCCTGAATGGCATGCATCCCGAATAATTGATGATGGAGTGTCTGGTCGCGCGTCACCACCGAGCCCATTAAAATATCGCCACCCCCGCTTGGATATTTGGTCAGGGCATGCACGGTCAGATCTACGCTTAAGTGGTCCTCGCCAAAATCAAAGGCATTAAAGGCCAGTCCTGCGCCCCAGGTATTGTCCAGCGCAGTCAGAATGTTATGAGCCTGGGCTTTTTTTACCAGACCGCTTAAGTCCGGAAACTCCAGTGTCACCGAGCCAGCCGCTTCCAGCCATAACAGTTTGGCTTTATCGCTTGGGTTAAAGCTTTCTACCTCCACCGGGTTGTAAACTTTGACGGCAATGCCATAACGCTGCTGCAGATTACGCAGATGCTCCATATTCGGGCCATAAATATTATCCGGAACCCAGACTTCATCGCCCTGACTTAACAAGCAGGAATTGACCAGATTAATCGCAGAAAGGCCGCTCGGCGCCAGCAGGTGATAGAGGCCGCCTTCGATCTGCGCGATGTTGTCACCTAAAGTAAAGGTCGTCGGCGTGCCATGCGTGCCATAACTATAGTCATAGGCATCGGTCCAGTGGCGATTAAACAGTGCATCGGTGTTGTTAAAAATAATCGTCGATGCACGATAGAGGGGAGGTTGAACCGTAGAAATCAGTTGAGGGGCTTTTCGTGGTGCATGAATCAGTTCGGTTTGCGGATTTTTTTTCACGACTTCGCTCAAATCAGGACAATCAATTGAATTTAGCTTAAGAGAAAAGGATCAGTTGTGCCATATCTGGCTGTATTTATTTGACTTTGAACACTCGGCGCTAAAGTTGGCTTCATTTTTGCAAAACCTAAAAGCATAGCTACAACAACAGGTTTCAGCGCATGGCGTCGCATTTAAAAGTACATTATTTTCAGCATATTGCTGGTGAAGGATTTGGAAGTTGTTATACGCATTTAAAACGGTTAAATGCAGAGATCAGTGCCACAGAATTTTTTGCCTTGCCGGTTGATTCAGCACTGGATATTGAAGCGCTGCCGCAGATCGAGGAGGTCGATTTGTTAATTGTCATGGGCGGCACCATGAGCGTTAATGATGAAGCCAATTTCCCCTGGTTAAAAATGGAAAAACGCTGGCTCAGGCGTTATTTGGCCATGGGAAAACCGGCCATTGGTCTGTGTCTGGGTGGGCAACTGATCGCCAATGCGCTGGGCGCGGCCGTCAGTCGCAATCCTGTACAGGAGCTGGGCTGGCACGAGGTACGCAAGGTTAGTCATGTGCCACCAGACTATTTTCAGTTGCCGGAGCAGTTTAATGTCATGCAGTGGCATAGCGAAAGCTTCGAGATTCCCAAAGGGGCTGTGCATCTGGCCGAAAATGATGCCTGTCGCAATCAGATGTATCAGATTGGCAAAAATGTACTGGGCTTTCAGTTTCACCCGGAAACCACGCCAGAAAGCCTGCAATTATTCCTGGAAGATGAAGAAGAGCTGGCCCTGTTTCAGGGACCTTATGTGCAATCGCTAGAGCAGCTGCAGCGCGCCAATAAAAATAAATTTATTCAAGGAAATCAGATATTAAATCAGGCGATAGATTATGTGTTACAGCAAACTGCAGCGCAGCGGCGGGCTGTATAATTATTAAACAATTGATTTGTCGAAATATTTGAAAAATGATGTAAAAAGCCACAAAAGGATTTGCTTATGCATTAAACAATCGTTATAATGGGCGACCCTTTGATATTAAGGGGGTTAACCGCGAAGAAAGTGGTTAACTATCGTTACAGTCGTGGCATCGATCACGACCTTAGTGATATTTCACTGCTCTTGACACTTGCCTTTATTAGTGGGGTGAGATGCGTCAAGAGTGATTCTTTATATATTTTGGCTTGGAGTTAACTGGTATGTCTAACCAGAGAATTCGTATCCGTCTTAAGTCTTTTGATCACCGTTTAATTGATCAATCTGCTCAAGAGATCGTAGAAACCGCTAAGCGTACTGGCGCACAAGTGTGTGGTCCAATCCCGATGCCTACTCGCATCGAACGCTTCAACGTTCTTACATCACCGCACGTTTACAAAGATGCGCGTGACCAATATGAGATCCGCACTTACAAACGTTTGATCGATATCGTTCAACCTACAGACAAAACTGTAGATGCATTGATGAAATTAGATCTTGCAGCTGGTGTTGATGTTCAGATCGCATTGGGTTAAGGCTTTCGGTTAATTAACGCTCTAAGTTAATTAAGCCGCTTTTTTAGAGGTTTATGCACATGGCTATTGGTTTAGTCGGTCGCAAGTGCGGTATGACCCGTATCTTTACAGATGCTGGTGTTTCTGTACCTGTTACAGTGATTGAGGTTGATCCTAACCGCATCACACAAATCAAAACGCTTGAAACTGATGGTTATCAAGCGATTCAAATCACTACTGGTGAACGTCGCGAATCTCGTGTAACTAACGCTCAGAAAGGTCACTTTGCGAAAGCGGGTGTTGCTGCTGGTCGTCTGGTTCAAGAATTCCGCGTTACAGAAGCTGAGCTTGAAGGTCGTGAAGTTGGTGGTACGCTTACTGTAGATTTGTTCACAGTTGGTCAAATCGTTGACGTAACTGGCACATCTAAAGGTAAAGGTTTCCAAGGTGGTGTTAAGCGTTGGAACTTCCGTACTCAAGACGCTACTCACGGTAACTCTGTTTCTCACCGTGTTCTAGGTTCTACAGGTCAAAACCAGACTCCTGGTCGCGTATTCAAAGGCAAAAAAATGGCTGGCCATTTAGGTGCTGAGCGCGTAACTACACAGGGTCTTGAAATCGTTGCAATCGACACAGAGCGTTCAGTTCTAGTTGTTAAAGGCGCGGTTCCTGGTGCTACTGGTGGCGACGTAACTGTTCGTCCTACTATCAAGGCCTGAGGGGAAATAACGTGAATTTAAAAACTGTTTCCGGCTCTGCTGTTGAATTGTCTGAAGTAGCTTTCGGCCGTGAATTTAACGAAGCGCTTGTACACCAAGTTGTTACAGCTTACTTAGCTGGTGGTCGTCAAGGTTCTAAAGCTCAGAAGTCACGTGCAGACGTTTCTGGCGGTGGTAAAAAACCATTCCGTCAAAAAGGTACTGGCCGCGCTCGTGCTGGTTCTATTCGTAGCCCAATCTGGGTTGGCGGTGGTAAAACTTTTGCTGCTCGTCCACAAGACTGGTCTCAAAAAGTGAACCGTAAGATGTACCGCGGTGCAATGCAATGTATCTTAGCTGAACTTGTTCGCCAAGATCGTCTTGTATTAGTTGAAGAGTTTGCTGTTGAAGCGCCTAAAACTAAAGCATTGCTTGCAAAACTGAACGACTTGAATGCAACTCGCGCATTGATCGTTACTGAAGCTGTAGATGAGAATCTATACCTTGCAGCTCGCAACCTTCCACACGTTGATGTGGTTGACGCTACTGCAATCGATCCTGTTAGCTTGATCGCGTTCGATAAAGTTGTAATGTCTGTTGCTGCTGCTAAGAAAATTGAGGTAGAACTCGGATGAACAACGAACGTTTATATCAAGTCCTACAAGGACCTGTATTCTCAGAAAAAGCACAAGTTTTAGGTGAAACTGCTGGTGTTCAAGTGTTCAAGGTTGCATTAAATGCAAACAAGCTTGAAATCAAAAAAGCAGTGGAACAATTATTTGGTGTAGAAGTTGTTAAAGTTAACACGACTATCACTAAAGGTAAGACTAAACGCTTTGGTAAAACTATCGGACGTCGTTCTGATGTTAAAAAAGCATACGTCACCCTGAAAGCTGGCCAAGATGTTGAAATGGCTGACTTGGGCGATACCGCTGAAACCGCAGCGGAATAAGGACGAAAATTATGCCTATTCAAAAATGTAAGCCAACGTCTCCAGGACGTCGCTTTGTAGAGAGAGTGGTTCATGATCACCTTCACAAAGGCGCGCCATATGCTCCGTTGGTAGAAGCTAAAAAACGTACTGGTGGTCGTAACAATAACGGTCACATTACGACTCGTCACGTTGGTGGTGGCCACAAACAGCACTACCGTATCGTTGACTTCAAACGTAACAAAGACGGCATTCCTGCT
The DNA here is from genome assembly GCF_013418945.1 of Acinetobacter sp. YH12112. Lineage (NCBI taxonomy): Bacteria > Pseudomonadati > Pseudomonadota > Gammaproteobacteria > Moraxellales > Moraxellaceae > Acinetobacter > Acinetobacter sp. YH12112. The sequence goes on from NZ_VPBA01000002.1 coordinate 54,467, forward strand.
GTAGTTGAGCGTATTGAATACGATCCTAACCGTACTGCACACATCGCACTGCTGAAGTATGCTGACGGTGAGCGTCGTTATATTATTGCGCCTAAAGGCTTACGTGCTGGTGATAAAGTACAGTCTGGTAACGATGCTCCAATTCGTCCAGGTAACTGCTTGCCACTTCGCAACATGCCTATCGGTTCTACACTTCATAACATCGAACTTAAAATCGGTAAAGGCGCGCAGTTAGCTCGTTCAGCTGGTACATCAGTTCAGTTGTTGGGTCGTGACGGTTCTTACGCTATCGTTCGTTTACGTTCTGGTGAAATGCGTAAAGTACACGTTGAATGTCGTGCTGTATTGGGTGAAGTTTCTAACTCAGAAAGCAACTTGCGTTCACTTGGTAAAGCAGGTGCTTCACGCTGGCGTGGCGTTCGTCCTACCGTACGTGGTATGGCGATGAACCCGGTTGACCACCCACACGGTGGTGGTGAAGGGCGTAACAAAGGTATTCAACCTGTAAGCCCATGGGGTCAAAAAGCTAAAGGGTACAAGACACGTACCAACAAGCGTACGACTAAGATGATTATTCGCGACCGTCGCGTTAAGTAACAAGTAAAGGAATCTGACTAATGCCTCGTTCATTGAAAAAAGGCCCATTCGTCGATGCGCACTTGTTCGCTAAGGTTGAAGCGGCTGTTGCGAGCAACTCTCGTAAGCCGATCAAAACTTGGTCGCGTCGTTCGATGATTCTTCCGGATTTTGTTGGTCTAACAATTTCTGTACACAATGGTCGTAACCACGTTCCAGTAATCGTTACTGAACACATGGTTGGCCATAAACTAGGTGAATTCGCGCCAACTCGTACCTATCGTGGTCACGGTGTTGACAAGAAGTCTAAACGTTAATAGGTGCTATGATGGAAGTAACTGCTAAATTACGCGGTGCCGCTATCTCGGCACAAAAGGCACGTTTGGTTGCAGACCTTATTCGCGGCAAATCTGTTGCGCATGCGCTTAACATCCTGAACTACAGCAACAAAAAAGCTGCTGTACTGGTTAAAAAAGCGTTGGAATCTGCAATTGCAAATGCTGAACACAATAACAGTTTAGATGTAGACGATCTTAAAGTTTCTACGATCTACGTTGATGAAGGCATGAGCCTGAAACGTATTATGCCACGTGCTAAAGGCCGTGCAGATCGTATTACTAAGCGTACTTGTCACATCACCGTTAAGGTAGGGGTTTGATATGGGTCAGAAGGTTCATCCAATCGGTATCCGCCTAGGTGTTGTGAAACGTCATAACGCTAACTGGTATGCGAATCCGAAACAATACGCTGAATACTTGCTTAAAGACCTTCAAGTTCGTGAGTTTTTAACTAAAAAACTTAAGAACGCAATGGTAAGCAATATTCTTATCGAACGTCCGACAGGCGCTGCTAAAGTAACTATTAGCACTGCTCGTCCTGGTATCGTTATCGGTAAAAAAGGCGAAGACATTGAGAAATTACAGCGCGAACTTACCAACATTATGGGCGTTCCAGCGCAAGTAAGCATCAACGAAATCGATCGTCCAGACTTAGACGCACGTCTGGTTGCTGAAGCAATCGCTTCTCAATTAGAAAAGCGTGTAATGTTCCGTCGTGCTATGAAGCGTGCGGTTCAAAACACTATGCGTGCTGGTGCCAAAGGTATCAAAGTTGAAGTTTCTGGCCGTTTAGGCGGTGCTGAGATCGCTCGTACAGAATGGTATCGTGAAGGTCGTGTACCTCTACATACACTTCGTGCGGACATCGACTACGCGACTATGCGTGCTGAAACGACTTACGGTACGATTGGTGTTAAAGTTTGGATCTTCCGTGGTGAGATCTTGGGCGGCATGAAACAAGTCATGAACCCAGCTCCAGCTGAAGAACGTCCAGCTAAACGCGGTCGCGGTCGTGGTGAAGGTCAAGAGCGTCGTGGTCGTCGCAATGATCGTTCTGCTGAAAAAGGAGAATAATCCATGTTGCAACCTAAACGTACTAAGTTCCGTAAGGTTCAAAAAGGCCGTAACACTGGTCTAGCGCACCGTGGTAGCACTGTATCTTTCGGTTCTATCGCACTTAAAGCGACTGAACGTGGTCGTATGACTGCGCGTCAGATCGAAGCTGCGCGTCGTACAATCAGCCGTCGTGTTAAACGTGGTGGTAAGATCTTTATCCGTGTATTCCCGGACAAACCAATTACTGAAAAACCATTAGAAGTTCGTATGGGTAACGGTAAAGGTAACGTGGAATACTGGGTTTGCGAAATCAAACCAGGTAAGATCCTGTACGAAATGGAAGGTGTGAACGATGAATTAGCAACTGAAGCATTCAAGCTTGCTGCTGCTAAACTTCCGTTTAAAACCACTATCGTGACTCGGACGGTAATGTAATGAAAACTAAAGATCTACGTGAAAAGTCGGTAGAAGAGTTGAAAGCTTTGCTTGATGAGCAACAGCTTAACCAATTCCGTCTTCGTATGGCGAAAGCAACTGGTCAATTGGGTAAATCGCATGAAGTTGCGCTTACTCGTAAAACTATTGCACGCATCAAGACCCTCCTTACCGAAAAACAGGGGAACGGGCAATGAGTCAAAATACAGTCCGCACGTTAACTGGCAAAGTTGTAAGCGACAAAATGGAAAAATCTATTGTTGTCCTTATTGAACGCCAAGTTCAACACCCGTTGTATGGCAAATTGATTCGCCGTTCAACCAAATTACACGCTCATGATGAGAACAATACCGCTAAAATCGGTGATGTTGTAACCATCAAAGAAAGCCGCCCAATTTCTAAAACTAAGTCTTGGACTCTAGTTGAAGTTGTTGAAGCAGCTGCTGAGTAATTAACGTTCTTGTTGCATCATCGGTCAATTTCGAGTACTCTTTGAGCCTTTCGAAATTGTGACCGGTGATGCTCGGTTTTGGAGTAGGGCAATGATTCAAACCGAAACGATGCTCGACGTAGCAGACAACAGTGGTGCTCGCCGCGTACAATGTATTAAAGTACTTGGTGGTTCACATCGTCGTTATGCTTCTGTTGGCGACATTATTAAAGTTACTGTAAAAGAAGCAATTCCACGCGCACGTGTTAAAAAAGGTGACGTGATGAATGCTGTAGTTGTACGTACAAAATTCGGTATCCGTCGTCCAGATGGTTCTGTGATTCGTTTCGACGATAACGCAGCCGTTATTTTGAACAACAACAAAGCGCCGATTGCTACTCGTATTTTCGGACCAGTGACTCGTGAACTTCGTACTGAACAGTTCATGAAAATTATTTCATTGGCTCCTGAAGTTCTATAAGAGGCAATCATGGCTAAGATTAAAAAAGGCGATCAAGTAATCGTGATCGCAGGTAAAGAAAAAGGCAAACAGGGTACTGTTTTGTCAGTTTCTAATGACCGCGTTAAGGTTGAAGGCCTTAACCTGGTTAAGAAGCATCAAAAGCCGAACCGTGTTACTGGCGCTGAAGGCGGCATCGTAACTCAGGAAGCTTCGCTTCATATTTCAAACGTGGCAATTTTTAATGCTACAACCCAAAAGGCTGACCGTGTTGGTTACCAAACGATTGACGGCGTGAAAACTCGCGTTTACAAATCAAATGGTGAATCAGTGGCGGTAGCGAAGTAATAGGTTGAAATAGGCAATGGCCAGACTTAAAACACGTTACAACGACGAACTTAAAGCTCAATTACAAGAACAATTGGGCATTAAGAATGTGATGGAGATCCCTCGCATCACTAAAATCACTATCAACATGGGTGTTGGTGCAGCTGCCGCTGACAAGAAACTCCTTGATGGTGCTCTTTCTGATATGCAAGCTATCGCTGGTCAAAAGCCAGTTCTTACGTTAGCTCGTAAATCTATCGCAGGTTTTAAAATCCGTGATGGTTGGCCGATTGGTTGTAAAGTTACTTTACGCGGCGAACGCATGTACGAATTCTTAGACCGTTTGATCTCTATCGCGATCCCTCGTATCCGTGACTTCCGTGGTTTCTCTGCGAAATCATTTGATGGTCGTGGTAACTACTCTATGGGTCTTAAAGAACAAATCGTTTTCCCTGAAATCGATTTCGATAAGATTGATCGTATTCGTGGTATGGATATTACCATCACTACGACTGCTCGCACCGATGACGAAGGCCGTGCGCTTATGCGTGCATTCGGCTTCCCGTTCAAATAAGAGGTCGATATGGCTAAGAAAAGTATGATTAATCGCGAATTGAAACGCGAAGCTACTGTTGCGAAATACGCTGAAAAACGTGCTGAATTAAAAGCTGTTATTGCAAACGTAAATGCAAGCGACGAAGAGCGTTTCGAAGCGATGATGAAGTTACAAGCATTACCACGTAATGCGTCTCCAGTGCGTCTTCGTAACCGTTGTGGTTTAACTGGTCGTCCTCATGGTTACTTCCGTAAGTTCGGTTTAGGCCGTAACAAATTACGTGACACAGTAATGCAAGGTGATGTACCGGGCGTTGTTAAGGCAAGCTGGTAAGGAGCGACTAGAATGAGTATGCAAGATACCGTTGCCGACATGTTAACGCGTGTTCGTAACGCTCAAATGGCAAAGAAACAAACTGTTTCTATGCCTAACTCTAAGTTGAAAGTTGCGATTGCAAACGTACTTCAACAAGAAGGTTATATTGCCAATGTAGAAGTTGCTGACGTTGAAGGCAAAGCAACTCTTACTTTGACATTAAAGTATTTCGAAGGCAAACCAGTTATCGAAACTGTGAAACGCGTAAGCCGTCCTGGTCTACGTCAGTATCGCGGTAAAGATGCACTTCCAAGCGTTAAGCAAGGTTTAGGTATTGCAATTGTTTCTACAAGCAAAGGCATCATGACTGATCGCGCTGCACGTGCTGCGGGTATTGGTGGTGAAGTTATTGCTTTTGTTTCTTAATAGGTGATTCCTCATGTCTCGTGTGGCTAAAGCCCCAGTAACTGTACCTAACGGTGTAACAGTTACTCAGAACGGCCGGCAGGTCGAAGTGAAAGGCAGCAAAGGTACATTGTCTTTCAACCTGCATGCGCTGGTCGAGCTAAAACAGGAAGATGGTACTCTTCAAGTTGCTCCAGTAAAAGAGTCGAAAGACGCTTGGATGCAAGCTGGTACTGCTCGCGCTGTATTAAACAACCTTGTAAAAGGTGTGAACGAAGGTTTCGAACGTAAGTTACAACTGATCGGTGTTGGTTATAAAGCTGCGGTTAAAGGTACTGTTGTTAACCTTAACCTTGGTTTCTCTCATCCAATCGATTACAGCCTTCCTGAAGGTGTAACTGCAGAAACTCCTACTGCAACTGAAATCATCCTGAAATCTGCTAACAAGCAATTATTAGGTCAGGTAGCAGCTGAGATCCGTGGTTACCGTCCACCAGAGCCATATAAAGGTAAAGGTGTTCGTTATTCTGACGAAGTTGTACTTCGTAAAGAAGCTAAGAAGAAATAAGGCGCGAGGTTCTTATGAACGAAAAGAAACAATCCCGTTTGCGTCGTGCGAAAAGCACACGCTTGCACATCCGTGCATTGGGTGCGACTCGTTTGTGTGTAAACCGCACTCCGCGTCACATCTATGCTCAAGTTATCTCAGCAGATGGTGGCAAAGTTTTAGCGCAAGCTTCTACTTTAGATGCTACTTTACGTGCTGGTACAACTGGTAACGTTGAAGCTGCCAAGAAAGTTGGTGCTTTAATCGCAGAACGTGCGAAAGCAGCTGGTGTAACTAAAGTTGCATTTGACCGTTCTGGTTTTAAATATCATGGTCGTATCAAAGCCTTGGCTGATGCTGCTCGTGAAAACGGCTTGGAGTTCTAATCATGGCTAAAGTTGAACAAAACGAAGGTCTTGTTGAAAAGCTGGTAGCCGTTGATCGTGTTGCCAAAGTTGTTAAGGGTGGTCGTATCTTCTCTTTCACAGCATTAACTGTTGTGGGTGACGGTAATGGTCGCGTAGGTTTTGGTCGTGGTAAAGCGCGTGAAGTTCCAGCTGCTATTTCTAAAGCGCTTGAAGCTGCTCGTCGCAACATGATTACTGTTGACCTTGTTGACGGTACTGTTCAGCATCCTATTCATGCTCGTCACGGTGCAAGCCGCGTTTACATGCAACCTGCTTCTGAAGGTACTGGTGTAATTGCGGGTGGCGCTATGCGTGCAGTTCTAGAGGCTGTTGGCGTGCGTAACGTATTAACAAAATGTTATGGCTCTACAAATGCTGCGAACGTAGTAAACGCGACTTTCAACGGTCTGCGTGATATGACTTCTCCTGAGAAAGTCGCTGCGAAACGTGGTCTGACTGTAGAACAAATTCAAGGGTAATCAATCATGAAAACGATTAAAGTTACCCAGACTAAATCAGCATCGCACCGCTTGAAAAATCACAAGCTTTGCCTGAAAGGTTTAGGTCTGCGTCGTATTGGTCATACTGTAGAAGTGCAAGATACGCCTTCTAACCGTGGTATGATCAACCAAGTCTACTATATGGTTAGTGTAGAGGAATAAGCCATGACTCTGCGTTTAAATGAACTTGCACCTGCAGAAGGTGCTAAACGTGAAAACCGTCGTCTGGGCCGTGGTATCGGTTCTGGCGTAGGTAAGACTGGTGGCCGTGGTGTCAAAGGTCAAAAATCACGTAAGAGCGGTGGCGTACGTCCAGGTTTCGAAGGTGGTCAAACTGCGTTATATCGTCGTTTACCTAAATTCGGTTTCACTAGCCAAATCGCTTTAAAAACTGCTGAAGTACGTTTATCTGAGCTTGCTAAAGTTGAAGGCGACATCGTTAGCCTAGAAACTTTAAAAGCGGCGAACGTTGTGCGTAAAGACATGATCCGTGCGCGTATCGTACTTTCTGGTGAAATTACTCGTGCTTTCACTGTTCAAGGTGTTGCATTGACTAAAGGCGCTAAAGCTGCTGTTGAAGCTGCTGGCGGTAAAGTCGAGGAGTAATCTCCAGTGTCTATGTCTCCTAGTTCTTCAGGTCATGTACATATGATGAAAGGCCAACCATTTCACGTGAAATATCGTGAAATTATTCGCCGAATGATGTTTCTCATTGGTGCGTTATTGGTATTTCGACTAGGAGCGCATATTCCAGTACCAGGCATTAATAATGCCGCACTTGAAAATCTTTTTAATGCAAACTCAGGTACTATCCTGGGTTTGTTTAACATGTTTTCGGGTGGTGCATTAGAGCGAATGTCGATTCTTGCTCTCGGGATCATGCCCTACATCTCTGCGTCGATTATCGTGCAGCTGATGTCAACCGTGGTTCCTTCGCTGGAAGCTTTAAAGAAAGAAGGCGAGCAGGGCAAGCGTAAGATTAATCAATATACGCGCCAAGGTACCTTGTTCCTTGCCTTAGTACAGGCAATCGGGATGTGTGCAGGTCTGATCAGTCAAGGGATTACCTTAACGTCAGGTCTTGCGTTTTACGTTCCGGCAGTCACCTCGCTGGTGGCGGGTACAATGTTCCTGATGTGGTTGGGTGAACAGATTACCGAACGTGGGGTGGGCAATGGTATTTCCATGATCATCTTCGCCGGTATCGTTGCCGGATTGCCAAATCTGATTTTGCAATCGCTATCTTCAGTCGATAATGGTCAAACCAGCCTGATTGGTCTGGTGATTTTTGGTCTGTTGTCACTGGCGGTACTGGCAGCCATTGTGTTTATCGAGAAAGCGCAACGTCGTATTCCGGTAAACTATGCTCAAAAACAGCAAGGTCGTCGTGTATTTACTGCACAGCAAACCCATTTGCCATTAAAAATTAATATGGCAGGTGTGATTCCGGCAATTTTTGCCAGCTCTCTGCTGTTGTTCCCGGCCAGTCTGGGTCAATGGGTAGGAAGTGCGGATCCTGATGCAGGGATTATCAAGCGTAGCTTGCAAGATCTGGCACTCGTATTGTCGCCTGGACAGCCATTGTATTTGGTGCTCTTTGGTGCGTTAATTATCTTTTTCTGTTATTTCTATACCGCGCTAGTTTTTAGTCCGAAAGAAGTGTCAGAGAACTTGAAACGCAGCGGAGCTTATGTGCCTGGTATTCGCCCAGGTGAGCAAACTGCTCGTTACTTAGATCATATTCTCAATCGTTTGACCTTTATTGGTTCGATTTATATCACAGTGGTCTGCTTGATGCCGATGGTATTGCAGAGCTCGTTTGGTATTCCATTCTATTTGGGTGGTACCTCATTATTGATCGTTGTGGTAGTCGTGATGGACTTTATGGCTCAGCTTCAAGCACATCTCACCTCGCACCAGTACGATAATCAAACGTTAATGAGAAAAACGACTGCTCATCCTAAGGGATAAGCGCACTTAGAGGTTTCATCATGAAAGTACAAGCTTCTGTAAAGAAAATTTGTGGTAGCTGTAAAGTTATCCGTCGTAATGGGGTTATCCGCGTAATTTGCAGCGCAGAACCTCGTCATAAGCAGCGTCAAGGTTAATCTGATCAAGACCTGTTGATTTCAGTAGGCTAATTAGGTTATTATCCGCCCCTCAAGATTTTTGTGGGGCGGTTGATTATCTTAACTGCCTTTTTGGAGAAAATTGAATGGCTCGTATTGCCGGTGTAAACATTCCGGATAACAAGCATGCTGTTATCTCTCTAACGTACATCTTTGGTATTGGTCGCCACACTGCTAAGAACATCTTAGCTGCTGCTGGTATCGCTACTACCACTAAGATCCGTGAATTAGATGACGCTCAGCTTGATGCGATTCGTGCAGAAGTTGCTAAGGTTCCGACCGAAGGTGACTTACGTCGCGAAATTTCCATGAACATTAAACGTTTAATGGATTTAGGCTGCTACCGCGGTCTTCGTCATCGTCGCAGCTTGCCTGTCCGTGGTCAACGCACCAAAACTAACGCACGTACCCGTAAAGGTCCGCGCAAACCAATTAAGAAATAAGATTTCTGGAAGCTAAAAGATGGCTAAAGATACTCGCACACGCAAGAAGGTCACCCGTACCGTCTCTGAAGGTGTTGCACACATTCACGCTTCTTTTAATAACACCATTGTGACTATTACCGATCGTCAAGGTAATGCACTGGCTTGGGCCACTTCAGGTGGACAAGGCTTCCGTGGATCACGTAAATCAACTCCGTTTGCTGCTCAGGTAGCTGCTGAAGTTGCTGGTAAAGCTGCTTTAGATTACGGTTTGAAAAACTTGGACGTCCTTGTAAAAGGTCCTGGTCCAGGTCGTGAGTCTGCGGTTCGTGCATTAGGTGCAGTGGGTTATAAAATTAACAGCATTACCGATGTGACTCCAATTCCTCACAACGGTTGCCGTCCACCTAAAAAACGTCGCGTGTAAGGAGAAACATTCATGGCTCGTTATATTGGTCCAAAATGCAAACTCTCTCGCCGCGAAGGGACAGACCTGCAACTAAAATCTGGCGTTAAACCATTTGACGTCAAAACTAAAAAACACGCTAAAGCTCCTGGTCAACATGGCCAAGCGCGCGGCAAACAATCTGAGTATTCACTACAATTACGTGAAAAACAAAAAGTACGTCGTATGTACGGTGTTTTAGAGCGTCAATTTAGTAATTACTATAAAGAAGCAGCTCGTGTTAAAGGCGCAACAGGTGAAAACTTGTTGAAATTGCTTGAAAGCCGTCTTGATAACGTTGTTTATCGCATGGGTTTTGGTTCTACACGTGCAGAAGCTCGTCAGCTTGTATCTCACCGTAGCATTACTTTGAATGGCCGTCGTGTTAACATCGCGTCTATCCAAGTTAAAGCTGGTGACGTGATCGCAGTTCACGAAGGTGCTAAACAACAATTACGTATCAAAAACGCAATTGAATTAGCTGCTCAACGTGGTATCCCTTCTTGGATGGAAGTTGATCACGCTAAATTAGAAGGTACGTTCAAAGCTGCACCAGATCGTTCTGATTTACCTGCTGAAATCAACGAAAGCTTGATTGTAGAATTGTATTCTAAATAATCCTTGAGGTAGCAATAATGACGCGTACTGCAAATGAGTTTCTAACTCCGCAAGCGATCAAGGTCGAAGCGGTTAGCGGGACCTCGGCAAAAGTTATTCTGGAACCATTAGAGCGTGGCTTTGGTCATACTCTTGGTAATGCTTTACGTCGCATCCTTCTTTCTTCTTTACCTGGCGCAGCTGTGGTTGAAGTTGAAATTGAGGGTGTTGAGCACGAGTACAGTACCTTAGAAGGCTTGCAGCAGGACATCGTCGAGCTCTTGCTGAACCTGAAAGGATTGTCTATTAAGCTATTCGATCAAAATGAAGCTTATTTGACATTGGAAAAACAAGGTCCAGGTGACGTTACTGCAGCTGACCTTCGTTTACCGCATAATGTTGAAGTGGTTAACCCTGAACACTTGATCGGCACTTTAAGTGCATCAGGCGCGTTAAAAATGCGTTTGAAAGTGGCTCAAGGCCGTGGTTATGAAACATCTGACTCACGTTTCCCAGAAGGTGAAACTCGCCCAGTGGGTCGTTTACAGTTAGATGCTTCTTATAGCCCGATCAAACGTGTGTCTTACATCGTAGAAAATGCGCGTGTAGAACAACGTACTGACCTTGACAAGCTGATCATTGATCTTGAAACCAACGGTACTGTTGATCCTGAAGAAGCAATCCGCAAAGCGGCAACAATCTTGCAACAACAAATTGCAATCTTTGTTGACCTTCAGAAAGATCAGGCACCTGTGGCTCAAGAACCTCGTGAAGAAGTTGACCCAATTTTGCTTCGTCCAGTAGATGATCTAGAGCTTACTGTTCGTTCTGCTAACTGTTTGAAAGCAGAAAATATTTACTACATTGGTGATCTTGTACAGCGCACCGAGGTTGAGTTACTTAAAACACCTAACCTGGGTAAAAAATCGCTTACTGAGATCAAAGATGTTCTGGCATCGAAAGGCTTGCAGCTCGGCATGCGTTTAGAGAACTGGCCACCAGCTAGTCTCCGCATGGACGACCGCTTCGCTTATCGTAGCCGTTAATTAAGTAGGACTATTCACCATGCGTCATCGTAATAGTGGTGTGAAATTAGGCCGTACCAGCAGCCACCGTAAGGCGTTGTTCCAAAACTTAACCAATGCTTTAGTTGAGCACGAGTTAATTAAAACAACTTTGCCTAAAGCGAAAGAACTTCGCCGCGTTGCTGAGCCTTTAATCACTTTAGCTAAAAACGATACAGTTGCAAACCGTCGTTTGGCGTTTGCTCGTACTCGTAATGCAGCAACTGTTGGTAAATTATTTACCGTTCTTGGCCCTCGTTACAAAGAACGTAACGGCGGTTATCTACGTGTTCTTAAAGCGGGCTTCCGTGCAGGTGATGCTGCACCGATGGCTTACGTTGAACTTGTAGATCGCGAAGTTAAATAATTTCGCAAGAGCAGTTCAGTTGTTCTAAAAAAGGTCGGTTTTTTAAACCGGCCTTTTTTTTATGGCCAGTTGTCAGACAATTTTTCTGTTGTGTCCCGAATTGATATAAATTTTATCGCTTTTTATCAAACTTGACATTGAGTATTGTCAAATCTGTGCTTTAATAAAAACAGAACGTTGAACAGGTATAAAAACAAAATGGACAAGCATGTTGATATTCTGATTGTGGGTGCGGGCATCTCTGGTATTGGTCTGGCCGCGCATCTTTCCAAACACTGCCCGCAGCGCACCTTTGAAATTATCGAGCGTCGTGAGAGCTTTGGGGGCACTTGGGATTTATTTAAATATCCGGGTATTCGTTCCGATTCGGATATGTCGACCTTTGGCTTTAATTTTAAGCCCTGGACGCAAGACAGCATTCTGGCTGATGGCGCTTCAATTAAGAACTATCTGTCAGAAGTGATAGCAGAGTATCAACTGAAATCCAAAATTCATTTCCAGCATCGGGTGCTGTCTGCCAATTATGATAGCCAGACCCAGAAATGGTCTGTCGTGATTGAAAATGCACAGGGCAAAAAACAGACCTGGATCGCCAATTTTGTTCTGGGGTGTACCGGTTATTACAATTATGATCAGGGCTTCCAGCCGGATTTCCCGAATCAGTCGGCATTTAAAGGTACTTTTATTCATCCACAGCATTGGCCGGAAAACTTCGATTATTCTGGTAAAAAAGTGGTGATTATTGGCAGTGGTGCTACCGCTATTACCTTGGTGCCTGCAATGGTCAAAGGCGGTGCAGCGCATGTCACCATGCTGCAGCGCTCACCGACTTATATTGCCTCTATTCCATCGGTGGATTTTATCTATAACAACATGCGCAAGGTGTTGCCGGAGGAGCTGGCTTATAAGCTGACGCGGGCACGAAATATTGGTATGCAACGCGGTGTGTATGCGCTGGCACAGAAACAGCCGAAGCTGCTGCGTAAATTTTTATTAAAGTCAATTGAGATGCAGCTGAAAGGCAAAGTGGATATGAAACACTTTAGCCCGAGCTATAATCCATGGGATCAGCGTCTGTGTGTGGTGCCAGATGGAGATTTGTTTAAAGTGCTGCGTGAAGGGCAGGCCAGTGTTGAAACCGACCAGATTGAAGCCTTTACCGAACAGGGCATCCAGTTAAAATCTGGCAAACATCTCGACGCAGATGTGATTGTGTCGGCTACCGGTCTGCAAATTCAGATTTTAGGCGGGGTTAAAGCCACCATTGATCATCAGCCTTTGGATACCTCGAAACATATGCTGTATCAGGGTGTGATGGTCAGCGATGTGCCGAATATGGCCATGATTATTGGCTATATCAATGCCTCCTGGACTTTAAAAGTTGATATTGCTGCGGATTATATCTGCCGTCTGATTAATCATATGGATCAGCAAGGCTATACCGAAGTGATTGCGGAAGGTGATCCTTCAGAGTTGATGGAAGACACTGTGATGGGCAGTTTAACTTCGGGTTATATTGCCCGTGCCGCGAATGTGATGCCAAAGCAGGGTAAACATGCACCTTGGCGGGTGAGCAATAATTATCTAAAAGACCGTAAGGATTTAAAACAGGCTTCATTTGCTGATCCGGTGCTGAAGTTCCGTAAAGCAGTCAGTGAGTCTGCACGTAAACCTAAACTGGTGTCTTAAGCACACATCATCATGATCGTGCAATGAACAAAGGAAGCTCAATTGAGCTTCCTTGTTGTTTATATCGGGTTCTACGCTTGTAATGCGTTATAGGGAGCGGGAAATCAGCTCTTTCATAATTTCATTGGTACCGGCATAAATCCGGTTGGCGCGATTGTCTAAATACGCACGGGCAATCGGATATTCCAGCATATAGCCATAGCCGCCATGCAATTGCAGACATTCATCCACCACTTTGGAAAACAGCTCCGAGATTTTGTATTTGGCCGCCGCTGCTGCATCAACACTTAGCTGATCTTCGAGCTGCAGTTCCATACACCGGTCCAGATAGGCGCGGCAGAAATCAATTTCAGTGCGCATTTCCGCCAGTTTAAAGCGGGTATTCTGAAAGGCGCCAATCGGTTTGCCAAAGGCTTTACGTTCTTTGGTGTATTGCAGGGTATGCGCAAAGGCTGCTTCGGCACCAGCCTGGCAGATAATCGCCACAATCATGCGTTCCCAGGCCAGCTCTTTCATCAGCATGATAAAGCCCATACCTTCCATCCCGAGCAGGTTTTCTTTGGGCACTCGCACATTATCAAAAAACAGCTCGCAGGTGTCCTGACCTTTCATGCCAATTTTATTCAGCGGTTTGCCTTTGCTAAAACCGGCACGATTTGCCTCGACCATAATCAGCGACAGGTTGGCCGAACCTTTGTCGCTATTGCCAGTTTTACACACCACAATCGCCATATCGCATAAATAGCCATTGGTAATAAAAATTTTAGAGCCGTTAATGACGTATTCATCGCCCTCTAAAACTGCCGTGGTGCGTACTGCCTGTAAATCTGAGCCTGTGCCCGGTTCGGTCATGGCAATGGCGGTGACCACTTCACCTGTCGCCATTTTCGGCAACCAGTACTGTTTTTGCTGTTCGTTGCCAAAGTTATGAATATAGTTGGCGACAATATCGGAATGCAGCGAGAAGCCGGTGGCCGAGTCGCCAGCATAGGCCTGTTCTTCAATCAGAATCATACTGTAGAGGCGATCTACCCCGGAGCCACCATACTGCTCTGGCATGGTGGTACACAGCAGCCCCAGTTCACCGGCCTTGTTCCATAAATCGCGGTCTACATGCTGTTGCTGTTCATATTTTTCCGTATTCGGCAAAACTTCCTTTTCATAAAATTTGCGCACCGTATCGCGGAATGCCTCATGCTCACTCTGAAATAATTTTCGTGGCAACATGTTGTTGAGTGGGCGAATTGCAGCAGATTGCATGGTTAGAGTTCCTTCACTTATTTTTATGCCTTGAAACTAAAGCAAACTGAGCCGGCAGTACAATGTGCAGAAACATCATTTCTGGCTTTTTGCTGGCGGTTTTGGTCAGTCCGATAAATTCATCGAAACTTTTTCTGGGCTGGGTTAAACTAATTGCGATATCAATATGATGTGGACAAAACCATGAGTGAAGACATTAGCTTAGAAGAGCGTAAAGTGATTTATCGTGCCCGTCGCGGTTTAAAGGAAATTGATGTCTACTTTGATCCTTATGTGAAAAACTATTATTTAACCGCTGATCCGGAAGAAAAAGCCACGTTTGCGGCGCTGGTTGAACAGGAAGATCCGGATTTGCTGGACTGGTTTATGGAAGTGTCTGAACCGCCACGCCCGGAAATGCGCGAGCTGATCCGTAAATTAAAACACTATGTCCACGGCTAAGCGCGACTTTCAGCTGAAACCGAGCCGTCTGGCGCTGCTGTTTCAGCTGAGCCTGCTGATCCTATTTTCTGTTTTAAGTTTTCAATTATTACATCCGCTGCTTTGGCTGCTAGGTCTGCTCCTGGCGGCTGTCAGTTATTACGGGTTTCAGCGACGCTCCCAATTAACCGCCTTGGCGCATTTAGATGGGGCAGAGTGGAGTCTGCAGTTTAATTCTGGCTCCAAGATTCAACGCGGTCTGCTCGAGCATATTCTGGATCATCAGCTGTATCTGGTGCTGTATTTTCATCATGCACCGGTCAAATCTGCAGTCATCTGGCGTGACCAAGTTTCGTTTGCAGAGTGGAAAGCCTTAAAAACATTGGCAAAAACCATCTAATTGTCAGACAGTTGTATATTTTAATATAAAAATAAGATATTGATTTTAAATAAATTTATAAAGTCTATCATTTTATTTGTCCTACACAGTCACGGTAAATTGGCAAAAAATACCGATTGTTGGACAAAAGCCTCTTGTGTTTGAAAATTATCCAGATATATTAAAGACACCAACAGCAAACAGGGAAATCGCCAGGGTGATCGCCACGTGAATGTTTCTGGTCATCGCAATTGTGTTCAATTGTGGCTGGATGATGAGGAAGCTTGCTGAAGGAACGAATTGCACCAATAAAATGCCCGTAATTGGGTTCCAGTTAATAAGTAGCATGTGCTGAACCGTCGCAATGCTACTTTTTTTTTGCCTAAAATTTGGCTTTCCTGCAAATTCAGTCAATTTTCTTGCCCGCTTTTCATGTCAAAGTACAGCTCTCAGATTAGAGTAAATGCTCTTTTATTCAGATAATGCATCTGATATGTTTGTTGCCATGGACATAAACACAATTATAGAGGACAGGAAAATGTCGCAAGTCCAAAAAATCTGCCAGGGTGTGGCGGTTATTGCATTCACAACAACACTTCTTTCTGGCTGTTCACAAGTGGTGAAAACCGGTGCCAATGTGGCTTTAGGTTTTACAGAAAAACATATTGTTCCTCCCATTCTGGCCATGGATGATGCCGAAATGGTCTGTAGCAGTGGTAATTCCCTGACTCCTGCAATTATGGCCACCAAAGATATGGGTGCAGACCCGACCCGGGTTGCGGTGCTAATGTATTCAGCCGCCGGTATCTGTGCGGAAAACCGTGCCCTGGATGCCGAGCTGCGTTATTTGCGTGCTTCAAAAGCCGGACAGGTCAGTGAAGCGCAAGATGCCCGGATTGAACAGAAACGCTGGGCGGCCATTGCGGCACAGCGCCAATATACCGGTTATCAGTTATTTCAGAATCGCTGGGAAAAGAAATACAGAAAACCACTGGGTGAAGGCTGCCCGAAAATGAATAGCGATATTGATCAGACCGTATATTTGCTTGGCATGATCAGCGGTTTGCAGGCCATGACCAATGATATTAACTCTGGCGGTGCGGTGCATGTGCCCAAAGATATTGCTGCCGTGGTCGAGCGTGGCATGACCTGTCTGAACAACGAAAAGTTCTGGGGTGCACCACAAGCCACCCGTGCCGTGATCTGGACCTTGTTGCCAGGTGCGGGAGAGGGCAAACCGGAGCCGTATCAGACCCTGAAACAGTCGATGCAAATTGGCGAGCAGAAAGGCGTGCGCCTGTCGCATGCTCTGTATGCAGTGGCCGCGCAGGCCAGCGGCGATGATGCCAAAATTCGTGATGCGCTAAAATCATTTGCGGCTGCACGCACCGAAGAAAAACCGATTAACCCACAATTCAAGTTAATTGACAGTATGGCCGCCACCATGGTGCAGGGGATTTCTGACCGTTACTGGACTGAAAATACCGGGGTACGTACTGCCGATGATGGCATGAGCCGTTTCTGGGATGAGCAGGACAATGCGTCTGAACTGGATGATTTATTTGGTGAAGATACAAGCGCTGATCCAGATACGGAACTCAACAATCTGTAAATAGTCGCTACGAGGAGGACGCTTTATACTTAAAAGATTCAACAGGGACAACGACATGACACTTCATTTTTTCAGTAAGAAAATTATTTTTATTGCCGTGTTTATGTCGCTGGCGGCCTGTTTGCAGGTGTTTGCGGATCATTTTATTTATTGGCGTCCTGCTCTGTTACAAGAATTCTGGCGCTTGTGGACAGCGCATTGGGTGCATGTGGGCTGGGTGCATTATCTGCTGAATATTCTGGCCTTTGCCTGTTTGCCTTTTATTTTTCCGCGGGTCAAAACCTGGCATTTTGTCAGCCTGTTATTACTATTACCTCCGGCCATCAGTTTCAGTTTCTATGTCCTGTTTCCACATATTGAAGCCTATGCCGGCCTGTCTGGGGTGCTGCATGGAGCCTATATGGCGGTGGCAGTAGTGCATCTGCTTGATGCTCAAGAACGCCGGTTTGCTGCGCTGGTATTGCTGCTGATTCTGGCCAAACTGCTGTGGGAAAATACCTTTGGCAGTAAGGAAACGGCCGAGCTGATTGGTAGCCCGGTACTGGTCGAGGCACATTTGCTGGGCGTGATCTGGGGTGCGGGATTGGCGATTGTCTATCTGATCTATACTTACAGCTTGAAAAAGTGATCCGGTTGACCATTTCTACCAAAAAGAAAATGAATATTGTCATTTTAAATGAATGTACTTTGATGCACATTCGAAAAGAATGACAACAAGATTTGAATAGCAGCAGGATGGCTGCTTGCTACAGGATGCGCGAAATACGGCCCTGTTGCCGTTTCCGAAAATAAAAAAACAGGAAAAAATATGTCAAATCAAGGACAACGCAGATCCGGACTGGATCTGCTCAGATATATATGGACAGAATGGATTTCTGCCTTTGTGATTCTGGTGCTGCTGCTGCTGACGCTGATCATTGGAACCGGTGAGATGATTCACGGCCAGCTGTTGCGTATGGGCGAACGTCTATACGGTGATCCTGCCACCGGCATGCAGTATTCATTCTTGCGCGCTGAACCAAGTGCCCCTGACTGTGACCGTAATCCAGATATTGACGGCCAGGTGCAGGCACAAATGAAAGCTAACGCGGCCGATGAATTTGCCGATATTTTTGGAACCCCGTCTGAATCGGATGTGCGTGCCTCAATTATGGCCGCGCAGCAGGTCTGTGAAGAAAAATATGTGTTTTATGATCAGGCTGTGCAGCATATGCAGGCGCATCCAAGTTTACGCACCTATCGCAGTGTAGAAACCACTTTCTTTGGCATCTTTAAATTTGGTACGGAAAACCGTGCCTTGCTGCTGGTGTTGATGGTGGTGTTTGCGGCGATTAGTGCCACTTTAAAAACCCATCATATTGGTTTGCGTGGGCCTGCCACACGAATTGATTATCGGATATATACCACCTGCATGACCGTGGCCAATGCCTTTCTGGCATTCTCGGCCTATAGCCAGTATCGTTCGGTGCTGAATTCCGGGGTACCGATGACCGGTGAAATGCAGATCATTTACTGGTTGTGGATGATCCTGTTTAGTGCGCTGACCCTCATCAGTTTATGGCAGTTTGTTCGTCCGCCTGCACCAACGCGAGAAGGCGGCAGTCTAGGTCTGGCTTTCCTGAGTGTACCGCTGTATGCCTATATGGCCATTATTACCGGTATTGCCTTTACCTTCTTCATGGATTATCCAATGGGGCAGGGGATTTACCTGGGCCAGCTGGTGGAATTCTCCAGCATCTTCCTGAATCTGGCGCTGTTTATCTGGGCCGGTATGCTGCTGAAGCAGACCCGTGTGGTGGATAAATTCCTGAACATCATGCGGCCATGGAATCTGGCACCAGAAACCCTGACCTGGTTAATCCTGATTGGTGCAGCATTACCGACAGCCTATACCGGTGCCTCGGGGATTTTCGTGATCGCGGCCGGTGCCATCATTTATAAAGAAGTCTGGAATGCTGGCGGTCGCCGTCAGTTTGCTCTGGCAGCAACGGCACTGTCCGGTTCGATGGGGGTGGTATTACGTCCATGTCTGCTGATTGTGGTCGTTGCCTCTTTAAACAAGGAAGTCACCACCGATGTGCTGTACCACTATGGCGTGTATGTATTCCTGCTGACTACAACAATTTTCCTGGTGGTATCGCTGTTCTTTGCTGAAAGTAAGTTCCGGATTGCTTCACCAGCTGTGGCTGCACCACGATCTTTACGTGCCATGGGTGCGGTGGTGCCGTATGTGATTATTTTCGTGCTGATCTGGATGTTCTACAAATATGCGCTGGACACCAACCTGAACGAATTTACCGCGCCGGTGATGATGCCTGTGATTCTGCTGTTAATTGTCCTGTTTGATAAATTGCGGCATGAACCGGCGCCAATTCCACCAGTAGGTCATTGGGATGAAAGCCTGACAGCAAAATATACCGATTCATCGCAACCGGCGCTGGCGACCGCTAGTGCAGTCAGTGGTGTGGAATACCGCGATGGCGTACATACTGCAACTGAGGATACTGGCATGTCGGCGGATCATAGCGTGGCGGTGTCCGAGCCGGAGCGTGAGGTTGGCTTCTGGAAGTCGATGCACATTTCCATTAGTGAAACCGTGGGGCATATTGGTGCACTGGTGATTTTGATGGCCTTATCGGTCAGTGTCGGCGGCTTCCTGGAACGGATTGAAATCATGGAGGCTTTCCCGACCGATATCAGTAGTACCTTTATTGTGATTAGCCTGATTGTACTGGTGATGGTACTGGTCGGCATGATTATGGACCCGTTTGGTGCGGTCATCCTGATTTCTGCCACGGTGGCACCGGTGGCCTACCAGTATGGGATTGAACCGGTGCATTTCTGGATGATTACCCTGATTGGCTTTGAAATGGGCTATATCACCCCGCCGGTCGCGCTGAACCACTTGCTGGCGAGGCAGTCGATTGGCGATAAAGAAGTGGCGGCGGCAGATGCCGAAGTGCGCCACAAATCCTTCTACTATCGTTTTGAGCGCTGGATTCTGCCGATTCTGGTGATGCTGCCAGCGATGCTGATCATTGCCTATGTACCATACTTCTTTAAACTGTTTGGCTGGTATCAGTAAGCCAGCCGTTCAACCGTGATGATGACCATACCCTGATCTTTTGCGAAAGGTCAGGGTATTTTTATGGCGCCTGTGTAGGACTGGCTTTTTTAAACAGCGGGCTGCACAGTAAAATCGCAATTAAAATCAGGCCAAAGCCGAGCAGGCTAGACAGATCTGGCAATTCCTGCCAGAACAAAAAGCCCCAGATGCCGGCAAAAATAATCGCAATATAATTTACCGGCCCAATCTGACCAGCAGGTGCCAGACTATAGGCCCGCGACATAAAAATCTGGCTGATATTGGCCAGCACCCCGGCACTGATCAGCAGGCCCAGTTCACTCCATTGATAGCTTCGCCATAGCCAGAACATTGGAATGACTGAAATCAGGGTGCCAATCAGGCAGAAATAAAACACAATCCGTTCTGGTGGTTCGGTTTGCGTCAGGGCGCGCACAGTGACAAAGGCGATTGCGGCCAGAAAACTGGCGCCCAGACCAATGATCGACAGATGATTGAACAGGCCGGCATCTGGTTTGGCCACACAGAGTACGCCCATTAGACCAAACAGGGCGGCGATCAGCATGGCTGCACTGACTTTTTCTTTCAGGAATAACCAGGCAATGAGCGGAATAAAGATCGGGGAAGAATAGGTAAACACCATCGCATTGGACAGTTTAAGCTGGGCAATGACATAGAAAAAGCCATACATCGCCAGCAGACCGACCACACTACGCCAGGTATGCATCCACAGACGCCGGGTTTTAAAAAAGCCGAGGCCTTTATTGAACAGCAGCGGCAGAAAAATAAACAGGCCAATAAAATTACGGAAGAACACAATAGTGGCATTGTCGACCGTATGCGAGGCGTAGCGGATACACACGCCCATGAGCGAAAACAGAAAAGCAGAGAGGGTGAGTAAGCCAATGGCTTTGATCAGATCATGCTGAGGCATGGAGGCAGTCATCATCAACCCGGGCGAGGAATAAGGATGTATTCTAGCCGATTTAACGCAGACTGCCGGTCATAATTATTGCTGTTTGAGCTGGGCTTCGAGCAGCTGAATCTGTTCTTCTTTCAGGCGAATCAGTTCATCAGCATCGGCGTGCTGGGCATTGAGCAGCGCGGCCTGATCATCTAGCTGTGCCTGCAGATCTTCCAGTTTGGCCATTTCTTCTTTGGCCAGGGTCGCGTTGGTAGCAACCGGCTGTTTCAGAATATCTTCACTCACCAGTTGCTGTGGTACTTCTTCCAGCTGCACCGCTGGTTCTGCTTTGGCTTTAGCCGCAGGTGCGGCCGGCTGACTTAGCAGCTCGGCTTCAGGTGTTACCTCTGCACTCTGGTTTTGGCTCATCCATTGATAAGACAGCACCACAAGTACGATTACGATCAGGCCCCCAATAATGGCCCATAATAGTTTTGAGCTATTTCTCTGATCAAGCGTCATGAATAAATGAACCTTAATTTTTTTACTTAGGATGACGTGGTTTAAATTGAATCACACCCACTTCATCAGGCGCTGCCGGTGGCTGAGGTTCATCGACATGGGTTGGGCGATTTTCGCTATAGCCACAGTCGATACATTCAATCCATTCATCATCACCTGAGGTCAGCATGACCACCCGATCCATAGCCTGGCATTTTGGACATTTTGCGCCTGCAATGAAACGACGTTTGATGGTCATCATACTGATCCTGTGTTCAAATTAAGGCCCTAGTTTAAGCGTTTTTAATTGGCTTCGTCCAACCTTGATGACGCAATAATGCATCTATTTTTGGCTCGCGTCCTCGGAAATTGATAAACGCGTCAAGTGCTGAATCTTTTCCGCCAACTGCTAGAATAAACTGCCTGAACTGCTTTCCGGTGTCGGTGTTAAATACCCCTTCATTTTCGAAGCGATCGAAGGCATCGCTGGCCAAAACTTCGGCCCATTTATAGGAATAATAACCGGCCGCATAGCCCCCGGCGAAGATGTGACTGAAGCTATGCTGGAAGCGGTTGTAATCGGTGGTTGGCACCACTGCATATTTATGCCGGATTTCATTCAGCACATCCTGAATCTGGCTGGCGGTCAAGGCTGGGGTCATGCGGTGAATATTCAGGTCAAACAGGGCAAATTCCAGCTGGCGCAGGGTCTGCATGCCGGACTGGAAGAAGCGCGCATTCAGCAGCGCCTGCAGTAAATCATCCGGCAGGGTGGCCTGTGTGTCGATGTGCTGACTGAGTACATCCAGGCTTTCTTTGTCCCAGGCCCAGAATTCCATAAACTGGCTTGGCAGTTCCACAGCATCCCAGGCTACGCCGTGAGTGCCGGCCACCGCAATGTTGTCGACTTCCGTCAGCATATGATGCAGGCCATGCCCAAATTCATGGAATAAGGTCAGTACTTCATCATGGGTCAGTAAGGCCGGCTGATCCCCCACGGGCGGGGTGAAGTTACAGACCATATAGCAAATTGGCTGTTGCAGGCCCTGGCTTTGCTGCATGCGCGAACGGAAACCGCTCATCCAGGCGCCGCCGCGTTTGCCCTGACGGGCATACAGGTCAAAATAGAAACCGCCAATTACCTGACCCTGATCTTGCAGTTCAAAATAACGGGCGTCTGGATGCCAGACTGGTGCTTCACGCTCGATAATATCCACATCGTATAGACGTTTAACGATGCTAAATAAGCCATCAACCACTTTTGGCGCCGGGAAATACGGTTTCAGTGCTTCCTGAGACAGATTGAACTGGGCCAGTTTCAGCTTTTCTGAATAGAAACTGGTATCCCACGGTTGCAGCTGCTGAATGCCATCTGCTGCGGCAATGGCTTTCAGTTCGACAATTTCCTGTTCAGCCGGCTGACGGGCATGTTCGGCCAGCTCAACCAGGAACTGCTCAACTGCTTCGACACTTGGTGCCATTTTGCTGGCTAATGACAGTTCGGCATAGTTGTTAAAGCCGAGCAGCTGGGCCATTTCCTGACGCAGGCTTAAAATTTCTTCCATCACCGCGGTATTGTCAAAGGCCTGATCGGCCGACTGGTCAGAAGCACGGGTGGTATAAGCCTTATATAACTCTTCACGCAGGCTGCGATCTTCAGCATAGGTCATAATGGCCAGATAGGACGGGAAATCCAGCGTCGCAACCGGCTGCTCCAGCTCACGTTGCTGGCCATACTGCTTGAGTAATTCCACACTGCTGGCAGGCAGGCCGGCTAGTTGTGCTTCTGTGAGCGGTTTAAAGTAAGCCTGTGTTGCATCCAGTACATGGTTGGAAAAGTCAGAGGACAGCTGCGACAGGCGCGCTGAAATTTCCGCATAGCGTTTTTTCGCTTCACCTTCCAAGGCCACACCTGACAATTTAAAGTCACGCAGCGCCAGTTTAATTGCGCTTTGTTGCGCTGCGGGTAAGTCATTAAACGTCACTGCATCATGAACCTGCTGATAGGTCTGATACAGCACCGTGTGCTGACCGAGCTGGGTATAGTATTCGCTCAGGCCAGGTAACAGTGCCTGATAGACTTCACGGGTTTCGGCATTGTTCATCACCGCATTCAGGTGCGAGAGTACGCCCCAGCTTTCGCTCATCTGGTTTTCCAGATGATCGACCTGCGCCAGAACCTGCAACTGTGCATCGCTACTGGCCGGAATGTCTTGGAGTTGCTGTAAAAAGGCCTGCCCTTGGGTGATGGTCTGTTCAACCTGTTGTTTTAATTGGGGCAGCGTAATCTGGTCAAACTGGGGTACTGGCAGGGTTGCCTGTTCTAATGTCATTTCTTTTTCCATGTTGAAGTCCTGTCTTAGCAATAGATGTAGGGCCTCCAGCGTGGGAAATCAAGCGGTGTGTACAGAATTGCTCAACTTCATACAAAAAAGAGCGCCGTGGCGCTCTGTTTCTGATCGGGCTGCTTAGTCCAGCTTGGACTTGGCATTGGACTTTTTCTTTTTCACTTTGGCTTTTTTCTTGACCTTGTCTTTGCTTTCAGCCTTGGCGGTGACTTTTTTCGCCGGCTTTTTGCCATAAGAACTCGGCTTGGATTTGGCCTTTTTCTTCTTCAACGGCTGTTCGCCATCTTCACTCACGGCAAGCTTGACTGGACGATCATGAAAGATTTCTTCGGTGGCTTCAGCACGCGGCGCGGCTTTGGCCACGCGTGGTGCACGGCTGCGGATCGCGCGGCCAGCATGGGTCAATTGTTTGACCAGCTCGAAATCAATCTTGCGTTCTTCCAGGTTGACTCCGGCCACTTTAACTTTGACTTCATCGCCCAGACTAAAGGTCTGACCGCGTGACTGACCGACCAGTGACTGGCTGGCCTGATCAAACATAAAGAAGTCATCGCCCAGCTGGCTGACGTGAATCATGCCATCGACATACAGGTCTTTCAGCGTGACAAACAGACCAAATTCGGTCACGGCAGAAATCACCCCGACAAATTCTTCGCCTAAATGCTGCTGCATATAATGACATTTCAGCCACATGGTCACAGAGCGGGAAGCTTCATCGGCACGACGTTCGGTTTGCGAG
This sequence comes from Acinetobacter sp. YH12112, assembly GCF_013418945.1. Taxonomy (NCBI): domain Bacteria; kingdom Pseudomonadati; phylum Pseudomonadota; class Gammaproteobacteria; order Moraxellales; family Moraxellaceae; genus Acinetobacter; species Acinetobacter sp. YH12112. The sequence continues at coordinate 78,780 of NZ_VPBA01000002.1, forward strand.
AAATGCTCACCGGCATCATCCAGCGCGGCACCCGAAATCGGATATGGTTTCTGGGCCAGATGCGCTTTAATGGCACGGTGCAAGAGTAGATCCGGATAACGGCGAATTGGCGAGGTGAAGTGAGTATAGGCTTCATAGGCCAGACCATAGTGGCCGGCATTGGCCGCGCCGTAATAGGCCTGCATCATCGAGCGTAATAGCACCGCATGAATACTTGGCGCATCAATGCGGTCTTTGGTGGCATCAATCACGGCCTGATAATCGGCCTGGGTTGGCTGTTCCGGGAAATTCAGCCCCAGCAGTTTTACAAATTCACGAACTTTCTGAATCCGTGAAAACTCAGGTGGCTCATGCACACGGTACAGCATTGGAATATCATTTTTGAGCGCAAACTCTGCTGCTGCCACGTTGGCCAGCAACATGCACTCTTCAATCAGTTTATGCGCATCATTACGGGTTCGTGGCAGGATTTCCTGAATTCCGCCGAGTTCGTCGAAGGTCATATAGGTTTCGACGGTTTCAAATTCCATAGCATGACGCTGGGCACGTAAACCTTTGAGTACCTGATACAGCTGAAACAGGGTATTCAGCGATTTGCGTACATCCCGGTCTTCCGGAATGGCAGCGCTGTCGCCGTCAAAATATTGCGCCACCTGGGTATAGGTCAGACGGGCTTTGGAATGCATTACCGCAGGATAGAATTCGAATTTGGTCACCCGGCCGGCACGGGACAGGTTCAGGTCACAGACCATACACAGACGATCTACCTGCGGATTCAGCGAACATAAGCCATTCGATAAGGCTTCAGGCAACATCGGCAAGACAAAATGCGGGAAATAGACCGAAGTGCCGCGTTCCTGGGCTTCATCATCCAGCGGTTTGCCCGTGCGCACATAGTGGCTGACATCGGCAATCGCGACCACTACGCGGTAGCCGCCCCCTGGACGTTTTTCTGCATACACCGCATCATCAAAGTCGCGGGCATCTTCACCGTCAATGGTGACCAGAGCTAAATCACGTAAATCGACCCGGCCTTCACGGTCTTTGGCCGAGGGTTCTTTAAAACTGTCGGCATCTTTTAAGACATTGTCCGGAAATTCATATGGCAAACCAAACTCTAAAATGGTTTGGGGAATGATGATTTCGGTGTCGGCTTTATCGGCCATCGACTGCACCACATGTCCCGTAGCAAATTCTTCACGGCTTGGATAGTCATCAATGGCAACGCGGACCGAATCGCCCAGATTCAGTTTGGCGTGTTCAACCAGTTCTTTTTCTAAAGTCACCGGCTGATGGCTGTTCGGATTGCCCGGCTGAATAAAATATTCACCGTCATACATCGACAGTTTACCAATGATCTGTTTCACGCGGCGCTGCTGGACTTCGGTAATAAAGCCCCAGGCTTTGCCTTTGCGATCGACCGAGGTCTGGCGTACTTTAACGCGGTCGCCATTAAACACCAGACGCAATTCACGCTCGGGTAGCAGGATGTCATTTTGTCCGTCAATATGGGCAGAACCCAGTCCCTTGCTATTAATGTAGACCGTGGCTTCATGGGTAGGCTGCTCGGCGGCAAGCTGGAACTTGAATCCGTCTTTCATGAGCTGGCCATCACGCACCATGGCAATTAAGCGGTGGCTCAGGGCATCAATACTTTTCTGATCGGCAATTTCAAAATATTCAACCAAGTCGGCATGCGACTGGGCCTGTTGCAGTTTTTCAATACTTTCAAGAATCAGTGTGCGACTTGGAATCGGATTATCGTAACGTTCGGCTTCAGCTTTTGCTTCAGGATCGACCCAGTTTTTCATCATGTCTTTGGCTTCAAGTCAGAAGATAGGTTTAGCATAAGTCATGCAGCGTCAGACTGCACGTAAATGATTGCAATAATGTGTTTTAAGTCTTTATTTTAAGATGATTGCGAGTAGATAAAATCACATTCCCTGTAAATTTGCAGAAAATGCCAGGCTAGAAGCAATAAATTGTTTAAAAAATATTTAATTGAGCAAAAAACTGCAAAAAATAGAGTGACTGCGCTTGCAGTGCTACAGTTAAATTTGTATTATGGCGGCACGTTACGGTGAGATGGGTGAGTGGCTGAAACCACGTCCCTGCTAAGGACGCATACGGGCAACTGTATCGAGGGTTCGAATCCCTCTCTCACCGCCACTTTACTTATGTCGCGCTCATAGCTCAGCTGGATAGAGCACTTGGCTACGAACTAAGGGGTCGGGAGTTCGAATCTCTCTGAGCGCACCAATAAGTAAACTGGGAAATAACGTAGTCTAATATAGACGACACAAGTGACGCGCTCATAGCTCAGCTGGATAGAGCACTTGGCTACGAACTAAGGGGTCGGGAGTTCGAATCTCTCTGAGCGCACCAACTTGAACAATTAACCGCACATGTTGCGGTTTTTTTGTGCCTGCAATTTGGCTACTCAGCTGCATCAGCCGGCTTCCTTATTTGTTACAATTTCAACTGCAATTTAAAACCTGTATAAAATCAGCGTACAAATACATGATTTGTCCAATATCTATCCATTTGGTTGCATTTTTATGAAATAAGACTTAACAAATACCGAAAAGCCCGTATAATGCACCCCATCAAGACGTCGCGCTCATAGCTCAGCTGGATAGAGCACTTGGCTACGAACTAAGGGGTCGGGAGTTCGAATCTCTCTGAGCGCACCAATCTTGATAAAGAATTCTGAAAAAACCGCACATGTTGCGGTTTTTTTGTGTCTATAATTTACTAAAACATTCCCGCATTATTTGATCTTCTGTTGAATCTTTAAGGTCAGCACGGTATTGCCACCCAATGCCGGCAGCAGCTCGTGATACGGCATACTGCGCATGGCGCGTAATAAAAACGGTGCCTGCGCATCAATGTTCATGGCGCTGGTCACATTCAGTAAACTGCCCTCGGCTTGCGGCAAAATCTGCATGCCGCCTTGCACATAGCGTAAATCTCCCCCCACCGCCTGAAACTGCTGCTCCAGAGCGCCTTGTGCCTGAAAACGCAGTTTAAAATCAAACGGAATCTGAATCACGCCCAGTCCGACCGAAATTTTATAGTTGGCATCCAGCTGCCGGGCAGAGGGCTGCTGAATATGAACTTTTTTAATTTGCCGTGGAAACAGGCGCTGGTAGGCTTGCGGTTCAAGCCAGGGTTTTAGCTTGCTTGCTGGCTGGGCATAGTATTGATAGCTGCTGCTAAAACGCATGACTTCCTGCTTTGCGCCATAGGACACCTGATAGGCCGGCAAAATAAAGGATACGGGTTGTTGTGATTTCTGGCTGATCTGCCGGATTTTGTTCATCTGGCTGACACTTAATTCAGGGGCTGGTACGTCACCGGCGGGTAAGGCTCGGGGTGTTGTGCTTTTAAATTTACGTTGCAGTGCTTCCAGAATAAAGGCATTGGTGCCGGCCGGCAGGCCCAGTTTGGCATCGGGCAGGGCATTCAGGATGGTACGAAATAAAAAGCCTTTGGGCTGCGCCAAATCTCCCCAGTGCGTGACCGTGACCAGCGTCTGATGGGCCGACAAGGCAAACCATTCTATTTTTCCGGCGCCATACGGAATGGGTGCGTCAATCACCAGGGTTTCAATACTGTTGTCGGTGCGCTGATGTTGCAGAATCACATCGTCTTTAAAGTTCAGCACCGGAATGGGCGTGGGAATATGAATCCGGTATTTGACCTGACTGATGTGCTGGCGCTGCTCCAGCATCTTGGCGCTTTTTAAGGTCGGAAACAGCTGGGCATAGCCTGAATAATCACTGAGCAGCGCCGCAACTTTGTGACTGGGCACTGGCAGCACCACCGCAGCACTATAAAATTTACCCCGTTTTGTGGATGCGAAAGTTGGCAGCTGAATCGGTTGCGCGGCATGCGCATAAATCAGAATTCCATCTCCGGTCAGCGCGGCCAGCTGCTCGGCACTGCTGCCATAGCCTTGTAAACTGCCTGGCATTTTTCCTGTCCAGCGAACTAAACTGGCCCAGGCAGAAACCGGCAGCAGCAGACTGCAAAGCAGGGCGATCAATCGGGTGTGCGTCTGTGGCATAAAACATCCTGTTTTTGCTGTGGAGGTGAGCGAATCATCCCGTTTTGAATCGGGTTATTTTTTGAATGGTGGTTGCAGCATCATCATGACAGCACTGGCGAGAAAAAGAATAAGGAAATCACCTATTCTAGTGTAATATTTAGCGTAATTTAACTGATTTGATGATGAGCCGATGTCGGAACTCAAGCCTGCCTTGTCGCTACGTTATTTTTTAAATCTGGAAGAATCTCAGGATGGCTTTGCTCTGGCCACCTTTGGTAAAAAACAGTTTACCCGTTTTATTACTCCATTAATTAGTGTCGGGATTATTGCCTGGGGCATTTATTTGGGCCTCGATGGCGTGGGCCGTTACTATCTGGCGCTGGGGGTATTTTTTCTGGTGCTACAGATGCTGATGCGCTACTGGTTCCTGCCGATGATGTTTAAGCGTCAGTTTGTCAAATACCAGTTTGGAAAAAGTGAGCAGGGCATTGCGCTGTATCAGGATTATGCCGAGATTTCTGCCAATGGCCGTGACAAAGTGGTGCATTATAACGAAGTGCAGAATTTTGCTTCAGGCAAGTTGACCTATATGATTGAGCTGAAAAACCGCATGGTGATTATTGTGCCAAAACGCGTGTTTGAAAGCACAGCCGATCAGACCCTGTTTGAAAATACCTTTAAAAAATAAGCCTGTTAAAACCATCACATCATAAGAGGGAAGATCATGAATACACGTCCATCGAAAATTGTCTGTGTGGGTCGCAGTTATGCGGATCATGCCAAAGAACTGGGCAATGCGGTTCCTGATCGTCCGGTGCTGTTTATTAAACCGCCGAGCAGCCTGCGTCCGTTATCTGCCGGGATTGCCTGGAATCCGGCCTGGGGCAGCTGCCATTATGAATGTGAACTCAGCCTGCGTATTGACCAGCCCTTAAAGGCAGAAACCGATCCGCAAAAAGCCTTGCAGGCCGTGGGGGCGGTGACTTTGGGGCTGGACCTCACCTTGCGTGACTTGCAGGATGAACTGAAACAGAAAGGCCATCCATGGGAACGAGCCAAAGCCTTTGATGGGGCTTGTGTACTGGCAGACTGGGTCGATGTTGCAGAAATTAATGACTGGAAAGATGTGCACTATATGCTGCATATTAATGACGAACTGCGTCAGCAGGGGCATACCGCGCTGCTGATTTTTGAAATTGGTGCGCTACTGGCTGAAATTAGCCACAGTTTTAGTTTGGAGCAGGGCGATGTGGTAATGACCGGTACTCCGGCCGGGGTGGGTGCCTTAAAGGCCAATGACCAGTTAAGTATGCGTTTGCAGGGCAAAACCCGGGAATTTGTCTGGAGCACTTTTGTTCAGGCTTAAGCCGTATATCCAGGCGAAAAGGACTACAATTGCAGTCCTTTTTTATGGAGCTTTTCGAGCCTTTCTGGTTTCAGTCTTTGAGTAAATCCTGAAACTTGCTGTGCAGCTTCATCAGTTTGGGTGGAATTACAAAGTTACAATAGCCTTGGGTCGGGTTGTTGGCAAAGAAGTTCTGATGATAGGCCTCTGCCGGATAAAAACGCGGTGCAGCCGTCACTTCGGTGACCACCGGGATGCCTTCTGCCTTGAGCTGCTGGATCATCTGTTCGGCCTGTTGCTGCTGCTCCGGATTTAAATAATAAATCACCGAACGATACTGGCTGCCGACATCATTGCCCTGACGGTTAAGCGTGGTCGGGTCATGGGTGGCAAAGAACACATTTAACAGCTGGGTATAGCTGATTTGACTGTCATCGAAATCAATCAGAATGACTTCAGCATGGCCGGTATCACCATTGCACACCGCTTCATAATTTGGATTGTCCATCTGGCCGCCGGCATAGCCACTCACCACTTTGGCCACACCGCGCAGTTGGAGAAATACCGCTTCGGTACACCAGAAACATCCACCACCAAAAATTGCCTGTTGCATAGGGTCAGCCTTCTGTTTTCAATCGTTCATAAAAAAGGCCTGCAAAGGTGCAGGCCGGTGCAGTATTAACGCGGTTGTACGGCACTTTCCAGCTGAATCAGCAAATTGCCATAACGATCCAGCAGTTTCAGGGTTTTACCAAAGACCTGATAATGGGTCACTTTGGCCAGTGCTTCATTGAATTTCTGATCAATGCCATTGCTGTTGAGGCAGGCCATACGGGTGCCAGCCATTTGGCTTAGCGTTAGCGTGTCACGGCCGGCGCTGTAGCTGCCCATAATCCGGTTACAGCCATCGGCACCGCTAACGCGTTGGGTGGCGCTATCAAATTGCAGGCTTGGAATATTGTGGGCAGTCGGTTCGGTGCGAACCGCGGTATTGCCAATCTGGGTCACAATCCAAGTGCGGTTTTGCAGCTGGACAAGATTGACAGTTTCAACGGTAGCACCCGGGGTTGGTAAAGTTTCACAGCCGCTAAAAACTAGGGCTGAACCTAAAAGGGCAACGGCAGCAAGATGTTTAAGCATATGGATTTCTCTTTATTTTAAAGCTGATGGATGTATCTAAACCAATTTTAAATTTGATCGCCAGTTAAAATTGTATCATTGATTTGACGGAGCGCCAGGAGCGGATGGCGCGGGCAAACCCTGCCGGATTAGTGCTGAAAATTGTGCACTATCCAGCTGGCCCGGCTGTTCCACACGCGGATTGATATAAGCGCGCTGATACCAGCTTTCAATGCTCAAGCTCTGCTCAAGCGCCTGTAAATCATACAAATAATTGGGTAAATAACCCGAAGCTAGCAGGCGATAATCGGTGGGCAAGGTCTGGTTGGATACTGCCTGCACCATGTCAAAGACCAGGGTAGTGCAGTTACTGGTCAGGGTGTTATACCATTTGGGCTGTTGTGCCAGTTCATCGGCTTTGGCCAGATATTCTAGAAACAGGGCTTTTTGCATGTCCCGTGGCATCTTCAGCGGGAAAAAATAGACCTGTTCGCCGCGAATATTACTGCGGGTATAGATAATATCTTTTTCATCCGCTGCCACCAGACTCAGTTCATATTTGCGGAAGAATCCGCCCAGCGAAGAAAATTCTTCATGGCGTTCTTTGCGGATTTCAATCGAAAAAGTTAGCGGTGCGGCATTGGCAAAATCGAAACTGACCAGGGTGTGGGCAATTTGTGGTCCCATCCAGTAGGAAGTGATGATGTTGACGCCCCGAATCTGGTTCAGGTCATAATGGCGACTTTCCCAGCGCTGCTCGTAGGAACCATCGCTGTGCCAGTTAAAGTTACGCACATTGTGCAGAATGACCTGATCGCCGTGACGCTCGGAATGTAACAGCTGCGCCACTTCGGGATTCCAGTCGCGGTCCTGGCGAGGTGGCAGGCCAAAATACCAGAGCTGGCTGCACAGAAACACCAGCAGATAAATCAGCACATCCAGTTTACGGCTAATCAGATGCCGGCTGATATAGATGCCCAGAATGCTCATGGCAAAGGCAATCCACAGGCCAATCAAGATCCGGCTAAACAGCAGTCCAAACGGCTGCTGAAACCACAGGATCAGCACCAGCCAGATCGAGCTGCCAATTACAAACAGGCTAAACAGGCCATGCAAACTGCCTTGAATCAAACGCTGTGCCAGTTCGGGCTGTTGGGGTGTCTGCATGCTGATGAATTCATTCAGAAAAATAAGCTTTATTTTCGGTAGCTGGCAAACTCAAATGCAATGCCAGTTTTGTCATCCAAATGTTGCTCGGCACTGACTTTCTGGAACGCTGCCGGAATTTCCGGATAATGCGCATCGCCCTGCACATCCAGCTCGACATGGGTCAGTTCCAGACGGTCGGCAATATCCATGGTCTGTTTAAAGATTTCACCACCGCCAATAATAAAAATACTGTCCGGCTTTTCTGAAGCCTGCACATCAGCCACGGCCTGAGTTAAAGCTTCTTCAATTGAATAGGCGACTTTGGTGCCCTCAAAGGCCCAATTTGGATCTCGGGTAATCACCCAATTGACACGTTTCGGTAAGGCACGACCCATTGATTCCAGGGTTTTACGGCCCATCACTACCACGCCGCCCTGGGTAATTTCCTTAAAATGTTTTAAGTCGGCAGAAATATGCCATGGCAAATCATTGGCTTTTCCAATACAGCGCTGCTGATCCATGGCCACCACGTGTACAACTTCTAAACCTTGAAATGCCATGCTGTTTCATCCATATCTCATGCGAAAAATTAACCCTATTAAAATGTAAAATCCCCCTCGATGAAAGGGGGATGGGGCATTTGTCCGGAATTAATTGGCTTTAAACCGCTACCGGGGCCTTAATTGCCGGATGTGACTCATAACCGACAATTTCAATATCTTCAAATTTAAACGCGAACAGATCTTTGACGTCCGGGTTCAGTTTCAGCTGGCACAGCCCCAGCGGTTCACGACTGAGTTGCAGTTGTGCCTGTTCAAAATGGTTGGCATATAAATGGGTATCGCCGCCGGTCCAGACAAAATCACCAACCTCTAGATCACATACCTGGGCAATCATATGGGTCAGCAGCGCATAGCTAGCAATATTGAACGGCACGCCAAGAAATACATCAGCACTACGTTGATACAGCTGGCAAGAGAGTTTGCCGTTATGAACAAAAAACTGGAACAGGGTATGACAAGGCGGTAACGCCACCTGACCGGCTTCCTGCGGATTCCAGCCCGATACAATTAAACGGCGTGAATTCGGGTTGGTTTTAATCTCGTTGATTAGCCAGGAAATCTGGTCAAAACCATCCTGATTGTAGCTGTTATCGGCATTTTTGCTGGCGCCAAAGTTACGCCACTGATGGCCATATACCGGACCAAGCTCGCCTTCAGGACGGCCGAAACGCGCGGTCTGTTCTGCCGTTGACCATTCATCCCAAATCGTAACTTTGTTGTCCTGCAGATACTGAACGTTGGTATCACCTTTCAGGAACCATAACAGTTCAATCACAATTGAACGGAAATGCACTTTTTTGGTGGTTAACAGCGGAAAACCCTGAGACAGATCAAAGCGCATCTGATGACCGAATACAGAACGGGTTCCCGTGCCGGTACGGTCGCCTTTGTCGCCGCCGTGGTCAAGGATATGTTGTAACAGGTCAAGATATTGGCGCATGAAATTCTCTCAATCAAATAGTGATGTGGCTCCTGTGTCGACCTTCATTGCAGCGCAAAAGGCTGGCTGTATTGAAGATCTTGGCTTTAAATGAGCACATAAAAGTGCAGCCATCATAACATTGATGCCGGGCCGAGATGAATATTCATCATCATTAAAAAAGGCATCTTAAAAAAGATGCCTCAGCAAAATAGCGGCAGCTTATGCGGTTGGCCGACCGGTGTGCGGGGTGTAAATCAGATCACTCAGGTCATAACCCAGACTTTTGGCCTGCGCCAGATATTCATTTTGTGTGGCTTCATCCAGCTGTGGATGACGATGCAGCAACCATAAGTATTTGCGGCTCGGGTCACCGACCAGTGCGGTCTGATACTCCGGATCAAGTTTTAAAATCCAGTAATCACCTTTGGTAAACGGAATCCAGCGCAGGCCTTCTGGCAAGAAGCTGACTTCCAGCTTGCCATGTTCAGCATCGACCGGGGTGGCTTCACCAATCGATTCATCTAGTTGACCCTGACCATCCAGACGGCGGTTTTGCACACGCACTTTACCATCTTCATTCAGGCTGTAGGTGGCGGAAATATCGGTACTGTCTTCGGGTTCATGGCGCATTGGCAAACGGGCAATTTCGTACTAGGTGCCCAAATAACGTTGCAGGTTAAAACCGGAAATGGTGTTCAGTTCTGAATTCATAAACAACTTCCTGAATTATTTTCATAAAGACTGCAGTTATTCTAAGCAGGCTGAACGGGATTCGGGTTATTGTTGTTAGCGCTCCTGTTTCGGCATGTATGCAGTGTAAATTCAGCCCGGTTTTCTGTGCATCAACTGCTACACAGGTTATTAAAATGCAAAAAATTGGACAGGAAAATAAAGCTTAGGAGTCAAACCGTTTGGCACGTTGCTGGTAGATCGACACCATAAACAGTCCTACCAAGATAAAGCCGAGTGCTTGCAAGGCCATGGCCCAAAGTTGCATTTTCGGTAGAAACAGCAGTAATACGGCCAGCAGGAGCAGCGGTGCCAGATTCAATCCCCCGTACATCAGTCTGCGCTGATGTTCTGGCCAGGAACGACGATTGCTCCATTGATACAGCAGATGTAAGCCCATGCCCAGAATCAGACTGAGGATGACCCAAAACGGTGGCAGCTGTGCCTGCGTCGAGGCCAGATAAATCAGCAGACAGGTACCAATACAGATCATCAGTTTGAGCTGACGATGACAACGCGCGGAATACCAGAAACTGAGCATTTATGCCTGATCCTGATGTTGATACAGCAATGACAGTGGCGAGAACAGACAAATTGCCAGAGCCATAAAGCCAAGTCCTTGTGCGCCCGGTAATAAAATTTCACCCTGTTGCATATTCATGAAAATTAGTGCCAACAGCAGGGCAATCGGAATCCAGGTCAGCAGGCGATACAGTAAACCGGTGGGACGTTGTGCCGCAAAATGAATTTTGCAGTAACGGCAAATCAGAAAAATAATTCCGGTGCCCATAAACATCAGGATGGCATCATAGGCCAGCGGTTGCATCCAGTATAAAACGCCGGTGACCACTGCAATCAGAATAAACAGCATGAGTTTTTGCAGTACGGATACGTTGGGATTAAACCAGAATTCGAGCATAGCCCACCAGATGAATTGTGCAAGGGTGCATTCACTTTAGCAAAAATGGCATAAAAAAAGCGAGGCAAATGCCTCGCTCCGGTTTAACTATTTTTCTGTGTGCCCCAGTCATAGATTTTTTTTTGGTAGGCGTACCACATCATCCAGAGACCGACCAGAATCATTGGCAGACTCAGGAATTGGCCTTTACTCATCCAGGCAATAAACAGCTGGCCATTGTCCGGTTCGCGGAAGAATTCCACCACAAAACGCGCCAGGCCATAACCAATCAGGAACAGTGCCGAAACTGCCATACGTGGACGCGGTTTGGAACTGAACCACCACAGCAGAATAAATAACAGCAGCCCTTCAAACAGCGCCTGATACAACTGTGATGGATGACGTACCAGCTGTAGTGGATCGGTCGGGAAAATCATGCCCAGTGCAAAGTTTGGATCACTGACCGGACGGCCATATAACTCGCCACCAATAAAGTTACCGATGCGTCCAAACATCAGCCCGGTCGGGACACAGGGTGCAATAAAGTCCAGGGTTTGGAACCAGGTCATCTGGTATTTTTTACACCAGAACAGCATGGCCAGCATGACCCCCAGGAAACCACCGTGGAAACTCATGCCTCCGGTCCAGACCTGAAACAGCCACACCGGGTTGGCCAGAAACTGCTCAAAGCCATAAAAGAACACATAACCGACGCGGCCGCCAATGACCACACCCAGCGCACCGTAAAAGATCAGGTCCGAAACCATGTCCGGTGTCCAGCCACGCTGCTTGGCGCGATAGGTGGCCAGACCCCAGGCAAATAAAAAGGCCAGTAAATACATCAGTCCATACCAGTGGACTTGTAAGGGACCCAGCGATATCGCCACCGGATCAATATTTGGATAGGTCAGCATTCCTGTTCCTTGTCATTCTGTTTTGCACAGATTTTAGCTGAATAAGATGAAAAATGTTGTACATTCAATGTGTAAAGATAGCGAGCAGCAAATTATGTGTATTGTGGCCTTTGCCTGGCAGGTTCTGGATGAGCTGCCTTTATGTTTAATTTCAAACCGTGATGAGTTTTATCAGCGTCCAACTGCGGCGTTGCATGCCTGGGAAAATAGCCCGATTTATGCCGGACAGGACTTGCAGTCGGGTGGCACCTGGATGGGCGTGACCGCCAGCGGCCGCTGGGCCATTGTTACCAATTTTCGTAATGGACAGGATCAGCACAATTATCCGACTTCACGCGGGCATCTGATTCAGGATTTTCTGGAATCTGAATTAAGTCCAATTCGCTTTGCGCAAGCCTTGGAGCCGCGCCAGTGCGATTATGCCGGCTTTAATTTATTTGTCGGCGACCGGGAACAGGCGGTGTATATGAGCAACCGAGGGGAGGCGCCGCAAGTGCTGGCCAAAGGGGTATATGTGGTGTCCAATGGCTTAATGGGCGAGCATTGGGAAAAAACCGGCCATTTGCGTAAACGCTTTACCCAGGAATTTTTACCGATGTTACAGCAAGCCCAGTTGCCAGAAGCAGATCTGCAGCATGCTGCCTGGGATATTTTGGAAGATGAACGCAAGGTGATTGCAGATTTATTGCCAGAAACCGGCATTTCTGTCGAGCTGGAAGAGTTATTGTCGTCGACCTTTATTCAGAGTCCGGCGTATGGTACACGCTGTTCCAATATTTTAAGATTAAATGCTCAGCAATGGCACTGGTTAGAGAAAAGCCAGCAGGGTGAAACCGCCGGGCAGATCGTGGAGCTGAATATTCCACTACAGAAATAAAAAATACCGGCATCAAGCCGGTATTTTTAAGTTTAAGGATGCTTAAGAGAAAGCGTTTTATGCTTGCTCTAGTGCCTCACCTGCAATCGGACCACCGTCTTTACGGGTGATGACCACAGTAGCTGAACGAGGAACTTTACCTAACGCACTGTAGCGGGTACTTTGGTTCGCTGGCCAAGCACCACCTGGATGCTGAACATTGACAAAGATCGCTTTATAGTCAGGTGTAATGGTTACCCCGGTAATTTCACAGCCAGATGGACCAACCAGGAAGCGGCGGACACGGTCATTAGAAAGCTGTGCACCCACAATTGTTTCTTGACCACCTGCTTTAGTACTTGCTGCAATCGCGGTACCGCCATCACCGACTGAACCTGGAAGTGCTGCAAGCATCATACAGTTGGTTTCATCTGTATATTGACCATCATCGGTTTGAATCCAAAGGATACCACGTGGGTCAAACCACATACCATCCGGGCTAGAGAAGTCGTTCATATCGTCTAGACCAGACAGGTTGATGTTTGACTCAGCGCGTGCTTCAGCACCAAATAAGAAGATATCCCATTTAAATGCTGTAGCGGCTACCGTGTCGCCTTCTTCACGGAAGCGAATAATATGACCATTCATGTTTCCGAAATTACTTGCGCTTGTGCCCTTGAAGTCAATATAGCTACGTGGGTTAGCGGCATCAGTTGGATACGAACGACCACGGCTGCTGTTATTGGTTAAGGTGACATAAACTTCGCCATTTTCAGGGTTCACTGCAACCCATTCTGGGCGGTCCATTTTGGTTGCACCAACGTGGTCTGCAGCAAGACGGGCATGAACAACGACATCATCCTGACCGGAGAAAGGATAGATTGCATTCGCAGAGGTGAGGCCATTCTGGTTATGCGACAGTTCTAACCATTCACCGGTACCATCATCATTGAACTTGGCAACATATAATGTACCGTTATTCATATATTTGTCGCCAGCAGCATAGCCGCCGTTTACATCTTTAGGGTCCCACACTGCATCTGATACGAACTTATAGATATATTCACCTGTCGCATCATCACCCATATAGAACGCTAATGGCTGACCAGGGATCGGGTTACTACAACGACAATCTTCATGTGCAAAACGGCCGAGTGCAGTACGTTTTACTGGACGTTCAGTTGCGCTAAACGGGTCAATTTCAACAATAAAGCCACAAGTGTTCATGACATTACGGTAGTCTGCTAGCGCGTTTTCACCTTTAACTGAAATATCCCAACGATCATACAGATCTTTGTCACCAGTTAACTCGGCAACTGGAGTGTTCCATAAATATTGCGAAGAACGGGCATTAGCACCACCACGACCATAACGTGATAAGGCAATTTCTTCTTTTGCAATGGCACGTGTGTCATTGGCTTGACGAGCGAAATAACCGCTCCAGTTTTCTTCTGCAGTCAGATATGTCCCCCAAGGTGTATAACCGTTACCGCAGTTTGCAAATGTACCACGTGTTAAAGTACCGTCTTGAGAGAATCGGGTTTTAACCAGATCAGAACCGCGCGCTGGACCACGGATTTCCATTTCAGTTGCGGCAGTAATACGACGGTTAAATTCAGAATTTAAATTAATTTTAACGTCTTGGGTATTTTCATCTTTGCTAATTTCAACAACAGATACACCGTGAGCATTTACTTCACGTAAAACCTGATCTTCAGGGCGGATGCCATCTACTGAAATCGTGCCCACAGGGGTATGTAACTGAGATTGCTGCAGATACTCATGGTTTAATACCAGCAAGCCTTGTTTTGATTCTTTGGCAGCATAGTTTTTGTTGGTTGGGTGCATACCGAAGAAGCTCATACCATCATGGTTATCGCCGGCACGGAATTGATAAGATGCACCTGATGGTAGTTCAGCATCGGTTTTTTCTGGATAAGTAGGGTTAATTGGATCGCCTACTGCATATAACACTTTTAGCTGGTAACCTGCAGGAACACTGAAGAAGTTCGCTGTATTTTTTCTCACAGGTTCAAAGGTTAATTTATTTGGGCGGGCGTTCAGATCGCTCCACTCATGCTGATCAGGAGAGGTTGTGTCTGGAGGAGTAGTTGGATTTTCACCTGAATTAGCAGAATCATTATCATCATCTGAACAGCCGCTCACGCTTGCTGCAAATGCTAATGCCATTGCCCCACTTGTAGTTTTTGCAATAAAACCACGACGATTCATATGTTGATCAAGAATCGTTTGAAAATGCGTATTATTTGAAGTGTTACTATCTTCGGTCAGATCCTGACACGGAATCATTTCATCGTTGTTCATTTAAAAGTCCTAGCTTTTCTTTAATGGCTTGGTTGCTGCTTAAAAGCTAGAAATAAACTACCCGCTGAATATGACAGTACCTTGAAGAAAATATTTCAAAAAAGTTAAATAAGAACAATGGTTTACTAAAATAAAAAAGAGCAGCCGGAGCTGCTCTTTTTTAATCGGGTTTGTAAAAACTTATTCTGCAGCCAGCCGACGCTTCTCAATCAGCTTGCCTGCAAATAAGCCCAATTCGAATAACATCCACATTGGAAGAGCCAGCATAATCATCGACAGTGCATCCGGTGGGGTAACAAACATCGAAACAAAGAAACAGCCAACAATAATAAAGCGGCGTTTCTCGACCAGCTGCTGGGTACTGACCACACCAATTAAAATCAGTAATAGGGTAATAATTGGAATTTCAAAGGTAAACCCGAACACCAAAAACAGCTTCAAACAAAAGGTCAGATAGCTATTAATATCCGTCATCGGGGCAACCGTTTCCGGCGACACACTGATGAAAAAATGCAAAATTGACGGCAGTGCAATAAAGTAAGCAAATGAAATCCCAATATAGAACAGGGCAATACTGCTTATGAGCAACGGCAATGCCAGGCTTTTCTCTTTTTCATATAATGCTGGTTTTACGAAAGCCCACAGCTGATAAATAATAAACGGCATCGCAATCATCAACGCCACAAAAAAGTTCAGCTTAAACGGTGCCATAAAGGTGGCCGTGACATCGGTAGCAATCATGGTCGATGAAGTCGGCAACTGCGCACGCAGCGGCTCAGATAAAATCTGATAGGTGCGATTGGCAAAAGGCAATAAGCAGAAAAACAGCGCAATAACCAGGCCCACAATCTTAAATAAATGCTTGCGCAGAATCACCAGATGTTTGGTGATCGGCATTTCTTCTAAAGCAGCTTGCTCGCCCACTGTCGCCGCTGGCAATTGAGAAGGAGAACTTTGACTCATACAGCCACCTTATAATCGGTAAATTGTGATGTGGTCGGAGGGATAGCTTCAGTCGCGGTTAGCGGTTGATGCTGAGGACGCAGCAACAGCGAAGGTTGCGGGGCAATAAAGGTATAACGCGTCGGCAAATTTTTATTATCCGTTGCAGCGGTCTGGTTCGGTTGTTCTTCCGCGAATATTTTTTGTTGTTTTAGCTCATGCATCTGAGACTGCATTTTTTGCTCAAGTTCCTGAATACGTGCCATTTCCTGTTGCATCTGTTCACGCAGTTCAGAAAGTCGAAGTTCCCGATCAATATCATTTTGCACATTGCTGATGGTACGTTTAATTTTGCCGTACCACTTTCCAACAAAACGTGCAGCTTCAGGCAGCTTTTCTGGACCCAGCACCAATAATGTAATGATGCCGAAAAACAGCAGCTCCGTCATTCCAATATTGAGCATAACAAAATTACCTGAAAAATTATTGTTTTACAGTCGTGTTAACATCAGATGATGTCGCCTGATGTTCAATGGTCCGTGGCTCGTTCAGGGCCGCAGTGGTCGTTTCATCATCTTTAATTGATTTTTTAAAGTCTTTAACCGCACCGCCCACATCTTTACCCAGGTTTTTCAGTTTAGATGTACCAAACAGAAGAATTACCACAATTGCAAAAATCAGAACGTGCCAGATCGATAAACCAGCCATAATATTTACCTCTTTTTAATTCAAGACATATCTCAACAGGTCTAGATGACAGCGAGGTGACAGGAATATTGCGATTCAAAGACAACAGATGGGCTAAAAGCATGTTTTGCCATCAATTATGTTAGGATAATCACCACTTTTTACCTTTCTGTGTACCCGCATGGTGCTGCTGCTTCCGTTAATTTCATTTCTGATTGGATACTTCGGGGTCGCGTATTTAAAGCCGGTGCGTCCGGTGCTAGCGATGTTACTGGCCCGGCTGTTTATTCCGTTACTGATTATCTACAACATGGTGTTTTATCAGGACGGCAGCTTGTGGCTGATTGGTTTTAGTCTGATCAGTTCCATCCTTTTCTTTGCGGTCTTTTATATCTTGCAAAAAGATAAACTGATCGCACTGTGCTTCAGTTATTTAAATGGGGCCTGGCTGGGTTTTCCCTTTGCCTTGGCCCTGTTTGGACCTGCGGCCAGCAGTATTATTGTGGCGCTGTATATTGGCGGATCCTTATTTGGCAATGTTTGTGCGGTGATGGCGGTGAGCCAGACCCGGCAAGAATTAAAGTTTATTGTTAAAAATGTGCTGCTTTCACCGCCGGTGATTGCCCTGAGTCTGGCGGGTATTCTGTCTTTTTGGGATGTGAGCCAGTTTGAACATCAGACCTGGCTACAAGTCATTTACCAAAGCAATAAAGTACTGGTGACCTTTGCCGGCATGTGTGTGCTGGGGATGTGGCTGAGTAAAGTCCGGATTGGCTGGGCTGACTTAAAACGCAGCTTGGGTTTACTGGTCGCACGTATTCCGCTGGCCTTGTTGCTATGTGCTGTGGCGTACTGGTGTTTACCCATTCCGCAGCAGACCTTGATTTATGCCGTCATGCTGATGTTTTTCCTGCTGCCACCGGCTGCCAATATTGTGGCACTAGAAACCCATTATCAGGGCACCGGTGATTCTGCCAAATATATTGCCTCAGGAACGATTGCCAGTGCGATTTTGATTGGCGTATATGGCGTGGTGGTGCATGCGGTGGTGCCGGGTTTATAAATCAAAAAGTTCTCTCTCCCTTTGGGAGAGAGTTAGAGAGAGGGTATAAAAGTTTTTGAAAGTCCTTCTTTATTAAAGAGGGGGATTTACGGAAACCCTTTGTAGAAATGAGCAATATTTTAGCGTCAGAAGAAAGATGTATAGAAGAATCTCTCCCAGCCTCCCTTTTTCAAAGGGAGGAGTTTTAAAAGGATGTTACTTCTCCAAACTCGCTTTAAACAGCTGCATCGCCTGACCTCGATGGCTGATCTTATTTTTTTCTTCCTTGCTCATTTCTGCGCTGGAAATCCCCAGTTCCGGTAACCAGAACAGTGGATCATAACCAAAACCATTTTCACCACGTGGAGCATCCAGAATTTCACCTTGCCAGATGCCCTGGAAAATTTGTGGTAAAGGATCTTCGGCATGCTGCACCAGGGCCAGCACACAAACAAACATCCCTTCAATCGCTGTTCCATCTTTGCGTAAAGGCTGTAAGTCTGCCAGCAGTTTTTCATTATTGGCGGCATCATTGCCATGTGCGCCGGCATAACGGGCAGAGTAAATTCCCGGTGCGCCGTCCAGTGCCGGTACGCAAATCCCGGAATCATCAGCAATCGCGGGTTTGCCAGAAATTTTAGAGGCATGACGCGCTTTAATAATCGCATTTTCAACAAAGCTCAGGCCATCTTCAATGGCATCTTCAATATTAAGCTGGCCTTGCGGGATGACATCAACCGGTAAATTCAGTTCTGCAAACAGTTTTTCAAATTCCGCAATTTTGCCTTTGTTATTGCTGGCTAGAACCAGGGTGCCTTGAGAGAGCCAAGCAGGTGCAGTCATCTCGAATTACTCATGATTGAAAACATGCCGGCTAGTTTAACCGAAAACCACCAGACAGCAGGCATGAAAAAAGCACCCGAAGGTGCTAGTGTTTTTGAACCTGGCTTATTGCGCCTGAATCCATTTGTCGGCACGGTCACGCGCCTGACGAATCTGTTCCTGGGTCAGGTTGGCAGCTAAAGCCGTTTTTTTGCCTTCAGATAAAGAAATCACTTTATTGTCGAGCATGCCATCACGGGTAGACAGTTCATACCACTGATAAGCACCCATATAGTTTTTCTTTTTCTCTTCCATCATCGCCAAGTTAAAGCTGGCGCGATTATCACCGCGGCTGGCCGCTTTTTCAAAATACTGACGGGCCAGGACTTCATCTTTTTTGGTGCCAATGCCATCAGCCAGCATACGGCCTACGTTCAATTGGGCTGAAGACAGTCCCTGATCGGCAGCGGCTTTATACCAGGCAAAGGCCTGACGTTCATCTTTGGCGACATCCTGACCATGCAGATATTTGGTTGCCAGATAGAACTGCGCACCGGCCTGACCGGCTTTGGCAGCTTTAATCAAACCCTGAATGTCCATCACCGAATACTGGGCGGCCTGGCTCGATACCGAACTGCCTGGTGCCACATAATCTGCATGCACCTGCAGGCTAAAAAGTCCAACCAGTAGCGTCGTGCTTAATAATAATTTTTTCATAGAGCGCTCACTCGATAAATTGCGACTTCACCAAACAGATTCGGGATATGTTTACTGAGTAAACTAACTTGTTGATCCCCATTCACAGCGAGTCGATTAATAATACGGATATTGTTTTCAGCACAGAGTGCTTCGAAATCACGGAAAGTACAGAGGTGGATGTTTGGGGTGTTGTACCACATATACGGCAAAGCTTCTGAAACCGGCATTTTTCCTTTCAGTGCCAGGAAAGAACGGGCCTTCCAGTGGGCAAAGTTCGGAAAGGTAATAATCGCCTGTTTTCCGACACGCACCATATCACGCAATAATACGTCAGGTGCATCTACAGCTTGCAAGGCTTGTGCCATGACCACATAGTCAAAAGACTGGTCGGCAAAGCGGCTTAAACCGAGGTTTAAGTCTTGTTGGATGATATTTAACCCCCGACTGACGGCAATTGCAATCTTTTCTTGGTCAATTTCCAGGCCGTAAGCACGAATATTGTGCTTTTTACTCATGTGGGCCAGCAGTTCACCATCACCACAACCGAGGTCTAAAACGCGGGAACCGGGCTTAATCCACTTTTCGGCAAGTTGCTGATCAATACGCATTACACAGCCTCCTGCGGGGTTGCCTTGAGGTGTTCTGCACCTCCCAAAAATGCTCTTAAAGATTTGACATATAACGGAATCGGGAACAGGAAGGAGTCATGGCCCTGTTCGGCATCAATATCTAAATAGCTGACCGGTTTATGGTTGCTAATCAGCGCATCGACAATTTCCTGCGAACGCGAAGGCGAGAAACGCCAGTCGGTGGTAAACGAAATCACCAGGAACTGGCATTGGGTATGGGCCATGGCCTGTACCAGCGACTGTTCGTATTCACGCGACGGATCAAAATAATCCAGCGCCTTGGTCATAATTAAATAGGTGTTGGCATCAAAGTTACGGCTGAACTGTTCACCTTGATAGCGCAAATAGCTTTCCACCTGAAACTCGACATCGAAACCGTACATGAATTTGCCCAGTTTCAGGTCACGGCCAAATTTCTGCTTCATGGCTTCTTCAGACAGATAGGTGATGTGTCCGACCATCCGCGCCAGAATCAGGCCACGTTTTGGATAGCTGTCATGTTCCAGATAACGGCCATGATGAAAATCAGGATCTGAAAGAATCGACTGACGCGCGACTTCATTAAAGGCAATATTCTGTGCCGACAGTTTTGGCGCACTGGCAATAATCACACATTTTTCCAGACGGTCCGGATAATCAACCGACCATTGCAAGGCCTGCATGCCCCCCAAAGAACCGCCAATCACTGCATACCATTTTTGAATGCCTAAGCGGTCTGATAGCATGGCCTGGGTTTTGACCCAGTCACGCACCGTCACCAGCGGGAAATCCGGACCATAAGGGCGGTTTTCATTTTCCGGGTTGGGTGAGGTTGGACCGGTCGAACCATGACAGCCACCAATATTGTTCAGTGCCACCACAAAGAATTTAGAGGTATCAATGGCTTTGCCCGGACCAATACAGCTGTCCCACCAGCCAGACTTTTTATCATCTTCATGATGATAGCCCGCCGCATGATGATGCCCGGACAGGGCATGGCAGATTAAAATGGCATTGGATTTGTCGGCATTCAAGCTTCCGTAAGTTTCAACCATCAGTTCAAAACGTGGCAGAATGCGTCCACATTCCAGCTCTAACGGCTCTTCAAATTGAAACTGTTGTGGCGTTACGACACCCACAGAGTTAGCAGGGAAAGACACAGGAATAATTCGCCTTAGAATCTTTAGAATGAATAAATAAAAAGGATACCACTTGGGGTATCCTT
Organism: Acinetobacter sp. YH12112; assembly: GCF_013418945.1. Classification (NCBI taxonomy): domain Bacteria; kingdom Pseudomonadati; phylum Pseudomonadota; class Gammaproteobacteria; order Moraxellales; family Moraxellaceae; genus Acinetobacter; species Acinetobacter sp. YH12112. The sequence continues at coordinate 99,676 of NZ_VPBA01000002.1, forward strand.
TCTAAAGTACTTTATGTGCTTAAACGGCAGCAGCAACCAATTGTTCTTTGCTTAATACGCCCTGATCAATCAGACGGTTAGTGCTGGCAATAATGGCTTCAATGGATGAAGTCACAATGTTGTCATGCACCCCGGCACCAAAGGCAGATTTACCGGTACCTTTCACCTGCAACTCAACCAAGGCCAAGGCTTTGGCATTGGCACCCGAGCTGATGCCGCGTTCTTCATAGTTCAAGACATCAATTGGTAACTGCAAGGCATCCAAAATGGCCGAGATCGGACCGTTACCTTCACCGCGCAACTGCTGTGTCGAGCCATTCACCACCACTTCAAGTTCAATTACCTGTTTGCCATTGTCATCAGACAATTTATAGCTCTTGGCAGAATAATGTGAATCTTTGGCATCGACATAGGTTTGCTGGAACAATGACCAGATTTGCTGTGCTGAAATTTCAGTGCCTTCTTCATCGGTCACTTGCTGCACCACTTGCGAGAACTCGATTTGTACACGACGCGGCAACACCACGTTGTAGTTCGATTCTAACAAGTAAGCAATCCCGCCTTTACCTGACTGCGAGTTCACCCGAATCACGGCATCATAGTCACGGCCCAAGTCTTTCGGATCGATTGGCAAGTAAGGCATATCCCAGATTTCTTCGTTTTTCTGGTATTCAAAGCCTTTTTTAATCGCATCCTGGTGTGAACCCGAGAACGCCGTGAACACCAAATCACCGGCATATGGATGACGTGGATGCACAGGTAAACCGGTACATTCTTCTACGGTCGCAATAATTTCGTTGATGTTAGAGAAATCCAATTCTGGTGCCACGCCCTGGGTGTACATGTTCAAGGCAATTGCTGCCACGTCAACGTTACCGGTACGCTCGCCGTTACCAAACACACAACCTTCAACACGGTCAGCACCGGCCATAATTGCCAATTCAGAGGCAGCAATACCACAGCCACGGTCGTTATGACAGTGAACAGAGATGATCACCCCGTCACGACGTTTGATGTTGCGGTGCATCCACTCGACCTGGTCGGCATATACGTTTGGAGTCGAAACTTCTACAGTCGCAGGCAAGTTTAAGATGACTTTGTTTTCAGGAGAAGCTTCCCAGATTTCAGTCACGGCGTCACAGACATCTTTAGCCACTTCCAATTCAGTTGCGGTGAAACATTCCGGGCTGTACTGGAAAATCCAGTCGGTTTCAGGATATTGCGCTGCGTATTCTTTCACTTTTTCAGCAGCGTTAATGGCCAACTGTTTGGCACCCGCGACATCAACATTCAAGACTTTTTGACGGAAGGTTGGCGAGTTGGAGTTATAGATATGTACAATCGCGCGTTTTGCACCTTCCAATGCTTCAAAGGTACGCTGAATCAAATGGTCACGTGCCTGAACCAAAACCTCGATATACACATCATCTGGAATGTGGTTTTCTTCAATCAATTTACGGGTGAAATCGAAGTCAATTTGTGAAGCAGACGGGAAGCCAATTTCAATATGCTTAAAGCCAATTTTCACCAACATCTGGAACATTTTGAACTTCTGTTCAATGCTCATTGGTTCGAAAATTGCCTGGTTACCATCACGCAGGTCGGTGCTCATCCAGATAGGCGCTTTTGTAATTTCGTTGTTCGGCCATTGACGGTCTGGCAAGTCAACACGTTGATACATGCGACGATATTTTTTACTTGGATCAGCCAACATCATGAGGTAACTCCTTGTGAAGCATGGGTTGCTTAAGCTTATAAAAAAGCAACGTACTACTTATATAGATGGTATCTATGGTATCAATTTACAAGCGTATTTCCGGAAAATATTAGGATCAGTCCACATTTTCAGAAAGAGTTGCTACCTGGCTGGTACCGTTCGCGGTCTTGCAAATTCCTAAGATAAATATAAGCCAACTGAAGTGGAAATTATTCTCTTAATTTGCATCATTAAAGGTTGTGGAGATAAAAAATTTCACTGGATCTGGTTTTTGTGAAAAATATAGCGACTATTGATCTCTTGCAGGCGCGCCGTTCCCATTAAAGCCATGGTCACTTCCAGTTCTTCCCGCAAAATTTTAATCACATGCGCCACACCTAACGCACCGGCTACTGCCAGACCATAAATATACGGCCGGCCAATCAGCACGGCGGATGCGCCCAAGGCCAGCGCCTTAAAAATATCGGAGCCGCGGCGGATGCCACCATCCAGCACTAAGGGAAAATTTGCCGGCAGTTGTGTGCGTATCATCTGTAGAGCTGTCAGTGGGCTAATGCAGTCATCTAGCACCCGGCCACCATGATTGGAAATGACCAGTCCCTGTACACCGTATTGCAATGCCAGTTGAGCATCTTCAGGATGCACAATGCCTTTGAGCAGCACCGGTAAAGACGTTTGCTGTACCAGCCAGGCGATATCTTCCCAGGTCGGTGCCTGTTGCATCAGACCATCAAACAGGGGATGTTGCTCTGGCCTGAGGATGGGGGATGTAAAGGAAGATAGATGCGGATGAGGCAGATGCGCCGGCACTTGAAAACCGGCCCGACGTTCACGGTCACGAACGCCGCTATGCGGTGAATCGACGGTCACCACAATGGCTTTAAACTGTTGTTGCTCTGCCAGTTGCACCAGTGCCAGCGATTGTTCGCGATTGCCTTGCCAATACAGCTGAAACCATTTAAGAGAGGTTGTTGGCGCAACTTCACGCAGATCGGTAGTACTTAAATGACTCAGGACCAGATTACTGCCCACTGCTTCTGCTGCGAGGGCAGTGGCCAGTTCGCCCTGTGGATGAAACAGTTGCTGATGGCCAACCGGGGCTAGAAAAATTGGATGGGGAAATTCCTGCCCGAACAGTTCGCAGCGGGTATGGCCTTGGCTCAGGTCACGCAGCATTCTGGGCAGCAGTTGCAGCTGCTGAAACTGGTCCAGATTCTGTTGCAGGCTGCGCTCATCCATCGCGCCCCCTTGTAAATAGTGCCAGGTGGTCGGCGTTAAATGCTTGCTGGCCTGAGCTTCATAGTCGGCAATAGTTTGCAGATAAGCGGGAATCTGAGTAAGCGGCGGCAGTGGCTGGGCAGGCATCATAGTTCGCCCCATTGACGTAGCAGATTATGATAATGCGCGGTCAGTTGCAGCACTTGTTCATTATCGCCAAGTTGCTGGCGTAGTTGGCCGATGGTCATATCCAAATTAAACAGCATGCTGCGCTGCCAGTCATCGCGAATCATGCTTTGTGCCCAGGTAAAGGCGGCAATGCGCCGGCCGGCAGTAACCGGTTCTACCCGATGCAGGCTGGTGGCGGGATAGAGAATCACATCGCCGGCATCCAGTTTAACCTCATGTGCGCCATAGGTATCTTCAATCACCAGTTCGCCACCTTGATATTCTTCCGGTTCAGACAAAAATAAGGTCATGGAAACATCAGTACGAATCAGCTGCTGATGTGCAGCCGAATAATGCACGGCGCTGTCGACATGATTGCCATACGTCCCTTGCTGCTGATAGCAGTTAAACATTGGCCGCAGAATATGTTTGGCTAAGGTCGCAGATTGTACCAGTGGATGCTGTCTCAGTGCCTGTTCAATCTGTTCAGCCAGCGCTGGATACACCAGATGCTGTGGGTCAAATTGCAGATTGTGTTTGCTTTTCTTGGCCTGTGGCCCGGCACTGTGCTGGCCATCAATCCAGGCGGTGTGCTGGTCGAGCTGCTGACGGATGTCAGCCACGGCCGCTTTACTGAGAACTTGAGGAACATGCAGCATCATGAGACTTGAATCATCCTTCAGACAGAGCGCTGTCTGTCATCATAAAGCCAAATAAAAAATGAAGCAGCATTTCAGATAAATGCTGCTTCAACAGAACAAAATAAAACTTAGAACTTATAGTTAAAGGTCAGGCTGGCACTGCGCTCCTGACCAAGCGTCATACGCGAACCGCCGTTGTTCAAGGTGCTGATGTATTCTTCATCTGCCAGGTTATAGACATTCAGGTTCAGTGAGGCATTTTCATTGAACTGATAACCGGCCATGGCATCAAATACCACATAGCTTGGAATGCTTGGCATATTGGCTGGAGCAGTGCTGTCGGTGACGACACGTTTTTGCTCATCGACATAACGTGCACCCAGACCCAGTTTAAAGCCGGCAATGTCATAGGTGGTCCATAATGAGGCGGTCCATTCCGGTGACCAGCGCACGCTATCGGTACGGGTCATGACATTGTCACGGAAACTTTGCTGATCTTCCTGTTTGGTTTTCATATGCGCCACACCGGCAGAAATATTCCAGGCATCGGTAATCTGGCCGACTGCACTCAGCTCAACCCCATCGACGATGGTTTTGCCTTCCTGGATGGATTCCTGTGTAATCGCATCTTGGGTAAACTGGTTTTCATTTTCCGTGCGATAGACTGCGGCATTCAGGGCTAGACGGCCATCAAGCAGATCCCATTTGGTACCCAGTTCATAATGATGGGTTTCTTGTGGTTCTGCCGCTGCGCTGTTAATGCCCGACTCAGACATTACAAAGTTGGCGCTGCCCGGTGGGGTTAAGGATTTGCCATAAGAGGCATAAACGCTGCTGTAAGCAGTTGGTTTGTACAGACCGCCAAGTTTCCAGCTCAGCAGGGTGTCATGCGCGCTGATATCTGAAGCTACAAGGGCATTTGTGCCGCGAGGTAAAGATAAGCCTTGATAGTCGGTTTCGTAATAATCTACCCGTACTCCACCGTTTAACTGGAAGCGTTCGCCAAATTTTAAGGTATCAAACAGATAAGCCGCAGCCGTCTGGGTTTCACCATCGCTATAAGCACCGTTATAGATCAGGTCGGCCATTGGATCATTGGGGTTTGGGTTATACAGGCTGGCTTCAGTGGTGGATACTGCAGGCTCATCCGGCATTTGGGTGGCCAGATTGCGGGTGTATTGCTGCTCTTTTAAAAATTCCAGGCCAGCTATCACATCATGTTCAATAGCACCGGTTTTCAGGTTCAGGTTTAAAGTGGTCTGGTTGGCCAGAATTTTATTTTCCTGATCGACGCCCTGACGTGAACGGCTGATGGTCCAGTCGGCTGGATTGGTCGAATCATGTGCAGAAATGGTGTTGATCCCGGTCAGGACTCGGTTCATCTGGGTTTGACCCAAACGGGTGATATTGGTCAGTTTCAGATTATCTGCCAGATCACTTTCAATTTTGGCAGTGAACATGTCGGCATCGACATCTTCGTAGTCATCTACATGGCCATAATAGTTTTCACGATTAACCTTACCAGCTTGGGCAATATCCGGATTGGCATTCCAGAAGCCTTCCATGCCAATGGTTGGAATACCACCATCAGGGATATTACGCTGACGGACGTGTTGTGAATATAAATACAGGCGGGTCGGGGTGTTCAGGCCAAAGGCAACAGATGGGGCAATGGCATAGCTGTTGTTTTCGAGCACATCACGGCCTTGCACGCCGCCTTCTTGTCCCATGACATTGAGACGAAAAGCGGTATTGTCATTGATGGCCTGGTTGATATCGGCCGAGAGGCGGGCATTTTCTGCGGTATTGTAGCTGGCAGAGACTTCGCTACTGTTTTGCAGATGCGGCAGTTTGCTGATCAGGTTGATATAACCGGATGCTGAACCACGACCGGCTTCGGCACCGGCCGGGCCTTTCACGACTTCAACCTGTTCCAGGTTAAATACATCGCGGCTGACTGCGCCCAAATCACGGATACCATCGACATAGGTAGAGGTTTGGGTAGAGAAACCACGCATCTGGAAGGTATCACCAGCGCTGGTATTGCCGTTTTCACCCATTTGTAAGGTAATGCCCGGAGTATTGCGTAGCGCTTCGACCAGTGATGTCGCGCCTTGTTCTTTTAATAAGGTTTGATTAATAACAGAAACTGTTTGTGGGGTATCGACCAGTGGCTGGGTCTGTTTCGCGGAGCTGAGCTGATTGGTTTTATATTTATTTTCAGCCTGAGATTTCACCGTGATTTCAGGAAGCTGGGTGACTTCTTCGGTCGCTGGGGTTGCATGTGCCATGAGCGGCAGGGTGGCTGCAAGGGCAACGAATGATGCAGTGCGTTGATGTTTACGGCTCTTAATCTGTGCCATGGTGGTGTATTTCCTGATATGAATGACAAAATTCCCTTACCACAATGATTTGAGTGCGCAGTTCAAATGCAGAGTAATGATGGACTTATTGTATGTTGTATACGCTCAATAAGTAATGCGAATTTTAGTGATAATAATTCTCAGTAACAATATGGAGATTGGTTAAAACAAGCTAAACAATCAAGAAAATATTTATGGATTGCTCGCATTTAATGAAATAAATCAATAAGAATATTTGAATAATCGTATTTTTGATTTAATTTGATCGGTTTTTAGAATTAAAAAACCCTGCCGGGGCAGGGTTTTGGGGAAGAGTAGTTTTTAGAACTTAAAGGTAGTGCTTAACTGAACACGACGACCTTCTTGGGTGTTGAGATAGCGGTTATAATAAGCATCTTCTAAGGTCACGTATTGATAATCAACAAAATCAACATCAAAGATATTATATAAGGCTACACCAATATCAATATTGTCATTTACTGAGTAATTAGTACCTAAGTGCCATTGAGTATACCCCTTATAATCACCAAGGGTATTTTTTACGTTTCCTTCTTTACGCACTTGGCTACTACGATATTCTCCACGTAACCAAAGTGAGGCATTGCTTGCAGGCTGATAATTTACAAGTACGTTTGCTACATGTTTAGCGTTGTCTGTGTCGTCAATAGTTTTTCCAGAAGAATCAGTTAACTCACCTTCGGTCCAGGTGTAGTTACCTGAAACTTTCCACTGATCATTAACCTGATAGCTTGCAGCCACTTCTACACCATGACTTTCAGCTTCTTCAGCATTATAAGGACGTGCTAGAGTTAAATTGCGATTGGCTGCTGTAGTCCAGTCAATACCCCATTCATTGAATTGAGCATCACATGCAGCTTGATTACCTGTACAATCGAATCCGATTGGACGGCCATTGTAACTTACGCCTGGAACATAAGTACCATTGCTAATTAATTTATCAACATCACTTTGACGAATATGAACTAAGGCATAGTCTGCACCTGTAGTGGTGATCTTATCCTTTGTTTTATTCTGGAATAAAGTTACGTTCGCGTTAAAGCCCTGTAGGTTGTCAAAATAAATGCCAAGCTCCATATTTTCACTAGTTTCAGGCTGTAGGTTAATATTTCCTAAAACAGGCGAGCGACCTTGGCTAGCTACATTTGATAAACCTTGAGTTAATTGTTCTAAACGTGGAACTTTATAGCCTTCAGCGTAACCACCTTTAGCAGTCCACTGGTCATTCATATTCCATACTAAATAAGCACGTGGTGTAAAGAAATCACCAAATGAGCTATGGTCATCAAAACGTCCTCCTAAAGTTAAATTAAGATTAGGTAAAATTGACCATGTATCTTCAATAAAAAGACCATATTGCTCAAAACTTAGCTCAGGGTTCTGACGACGAATACCATCTTTTTGGCTTGCATCCCACCATTGCCCACCAACAGTAATATTATGGTTGGCAAAGTATTGGGTTGTAAATTTAGTATCGAAATACGTATCTTCGCTTTTTAGCTCACGGTTGATAAAGTTTTGTTTTTCTGCAGTGCTGAGCATTCCAGCTGGTAAATAACGCCCCACAGTTTCTGTTTCAACATGAGAAATGCTGCTCTCTAAGCGACCAAAATCGGTTTGCCATTCATGTGAAATATAGCCTTTGTTACGTTCATATTCTTGACTTGGGCCATAACCTTGGGTGGCATCTGGAGTGAGTACCTCTCCATTATCATTTAGATAGGTTCCTAATTGACCACGGCTGTTATCAAACCACTGTTGTGTATTCTCAAAGTCAAGAGCAAATGTATGATCTGGGTGAGGAGTAAAAGTTAATCGTCCACCAAATGTTTCAATATCCGATTTAGTTGGGCTGTTACCTTGTGCTAACTGTTTAGTACCGTCTGTACCAGGTACTGTAATATAAGATTGTTGTCTTTCTGCTTTACGTCCGCGCAATTGTAAGCCTAATAGGTCTTGAACTAAAGGACCTGATGTAAAGATTTCAGCTGCATATTGATTACCAAATTCTGAGCTATTAGGTAACAGGGTTCCATTAAGGCTGAACGAACCTGTCCATGTGTCTGCAACCTTTTTAGTAATAATATTAATTACACCGCCCATTGCATCTGAACCATATAGGGTAGACATTGGGCCACGGATCACTTCAATCCGCTCAATTGCAGAAATTGGGGGAATAAAATTATTGTTAGACTCTGTAAAACCATTGGGTGTAATACTGCCAACACTATTTTGACGTTTACCATCAATAAGAATAAGGGTGTATTCCGAAGGCATACCGCGCATACGGATATTTAATGTTCCTGTTTTCCCTGCTGCAGGACTAATATCTACACCTTCTACACCTTTTAATGCATCTGCTAATGAGGTAATGCGTTTCGTTTTAAAATCTTCTTCGGTAAGAACTGTAATAGAAGCCGGTGCGTCTTTAATTTTTTGTTCATAACCTGCCGCAGAAACCACAATCGTGGATAATTGATGTGTCGGGTCAGCTGTAGTTTCAGTGGTTGTATTTGCAAATGCGGAACTAGCAGAAATTCCAAGAATCGCGAGCGAAAGCGGGCGAAGATTAAAGGTGCGCATAACCGAATTCCAGTATTGGGATATAAGAAGAATAGTTAAAAATATGAGTTAAAAACCATTGAATATTAATGATAGTACTTATCATTTGCAACAAATATTAGACAATAGATAAAAATAGCGAAGGGAATATGAAGAATTTAAGCCGAAAAATTGTTCTGATCGCTTGTTATTTTGTATATCTTTAAATGTTGTCATATAATATGGCACTTTTTTAAAAACTGTTATTACTAAATATCGAGGAAGCCATGCAAGTAACTTCTGAAGCGGTTTCGGGCGTTGCCCGTCGTTTAAATGTATCTGTACCGACGAGCCGTATTAACGAGCAGTTCGAAGCTCGCTTAAAACGCACAGCTAAAACTGCGAAGATTAACGGCTTCCGTCCAGGTAAAGTGCCTGTAAACGTTGTACGTCGTGAATATGGCGCGGGTATCTATCAAGAAGTTGTAAACGACATCATTCGTGACACCGTATTTGAAGCAATCCAACAAGAAAAAATCAATGCTGTTGGTATGCCAAACATTGAAAAAACTGAAATGAAAGACGACGCTTTAGTATATGAAGCGACTGTTGAAGTTTATCCAGAAGTTGAAGTGAAATTCGAAGGTCTGGAAGTTGAGCGTAAAGCATCTGAAGTTAGCGACAAAGATGTAGATCAAATGATCGAAAACCTGCAAAAGCAGCGCGCAACTTGGGCTGAAACCAAAGGCATGGCGAAAAAAGACATGCAAGTCACTTTTGATTTCGAAGGCACAGTAGATGGCGAGAAATTTGAAGGTGGTTCTGCTGAAGACTTCAAACTGGTATTAGGTTCTGGCCGTATGATCCCGGGCTTTGAAGACGGCATCGTGGGCATGAAAAAAGGCGAAGAGAAAGTTATTGATGTAACTTTCCCGGAAGACTACCAAGCTGAACAGCTGGCAGGTAAAGCAGCTCAGTTCAAAATCAATGTAAAACTGGTTGAAAAACAAAAACTTCCAGAAGTTGATGCTGAATTCTTAAAAATCTTTGGTTTAACTGAAGAAGAAGGTGTTGAAAAGTTAAAAGCTGACGTTCGTAAAAACATGGAACGTGAAGTGAAAAACGGTCTTCGTAACCAGGTGAAAGGTGCAACGTTTGATGCACTGGTTGCTGCGAACGAAATCGAAGTTCCTGAATCTATGGTTAAGCAAGAAATTGACCGTCAACGTCAACAAATGATCCAACAGTTCACTCAGCAGTTTGGTGCGCAAGGTGCGAAAGCATTTGACTCAAGCATGCTTCCAGACGAACTGTTCAAAGAACAAGCTGAAAAATCTGTAAAACTTGGCGTATTGGTGAGCAAAGTTTTAGCAGACGCGAAACTTGAAGTGGATGCTGCACGTGTTGATGCTTACATCGAAGATATGGCATCTTCTTATGAAGATCCAAATGAAGTAATTGAATACTTCAAAAATGACAAACAGCAACGTGCTCAAATTGAAGCAGTTGTGTTAGAAGACCAAGTGGTTGATCACATTCTTGCAGCTGCAAAAGTGACTGACAAACAAGTCAGCTACGAAGACTTATTGAAAGAGCAACAAGCTCGTCAACAAGGCTAATTTCAGCTGAAGTAAAAAAGGCGCCTAAGGCGCCTTTTTTATATAATATAAAAACTTGGATGGTTTTAAAGTTTACAAAGCTTATGCAAAAAATATCCATGAATTGTGGGTGAATATTTTGCAATTTAGATGATTATCCCTCATATTGTGATCATGGGTGAACTCACAAGAATTTAGGAATAAATAAACGTATGTATGTTCCATCAATTGATAACGCATTGGTTCCAGTAGTCGTTGAGCAATCATCTCGTGGTGAGCGTTCTTTTGATATTTATTCACGTCTTTTGCGTGAACGGGTGATTTTTTTAACGGGTGAGGTTGAAGACAACATGGCCAACTTGATTGTGGCGCAAATGTTGTTTTTAGAGGCAGAGAACCCAGATAAGGATATTCATTTATACATTAACTCGCCAGGCGGTTCAGTCACTGCCGGTATGGCGATTTATGACACCATGCAGTTTATCAAGCCAGATGTGGTGACTTACTGTATGGGGCAGGCAGCGTCAATGGGTGCATTCCTGCTGAATGCCGGTGCCAAAGGCAAACGTTACTGCCTGGAAAATGCCCGGGTCATGATTCACCAGCCTTTAGGCGGTTTCCGTGGTCAGGCCTCTGATATTGAAATTCATGCGCGTGAAATCCTGTTCATTAAAGAGCGCTTGAACCGTTTGATGGCAGAGCACAGTGGCCAGGACTATGAAAAAGTGGCCAAAGATACCGACCGTGATAACTTTATGACTGCACAGCAGGCCAAAGAATACGGTTTAGTGGACGAAGTGTTATCTAAGCGTCCATAAGTTTTAAAGATTTAAATTGGAGAGAATATGTCCGAACATCCTCAAGGACAAAAACATTGTTCATTTTGCGGTAAAACGCAGTCTGAAGTCGGGAAGCTGATTGCAGGCGAGGACGCATATATCTGTAATGAATGTGTGGACGTATGCCTGGATCTGGTTCAGACCAGTCAACAAGTTGAGTCGAGTGACTGGGCCGCCCGTCCGTTGCCAAAACCGCATGAAATTCGCGCTGCACTGGATCAATACGTGATTGGTCAGGACCTGGCGAAAAAGACCTTATCAGTGGCAGTTTATAACCACTATAAGCGTCTGAAAGTGACGCATAACGGTCAGAAAACCAATGATGCAGTCGAAATTGCCAAAAGTAATATCCTGCTGGTGGGTCCAACCGGTTCGGGTAAAACCTTATTGGCACAGACTTTAGCGCGTTTGCTGGATGTTCCGTTTGCCATGGCCGATGCCACCACCTTAACCGAAGCCGGTTATGTGGGTGAAGATGTTGAAAACATCGTGCAGAAGCTGCTGCAAAAAGCCGATTATGATGTCGAAAAGGCGCAAAAAGGCATTATCTATATCGATGAAATCGACAAGATTACCCGTAAGTCTGAAAACCCGTCGATTACCCGTGATGTATCGGGCGAGGGTGTGCAGCAGGCCTTGCTGAAAATGATTGAAGGCACAGTGGCCTCTATTCCACCGCAGGGTGGCCGTAAGCATCCGCAGCAGGAATTTATCCAGATTGATACTTCCAACATCCTGTTTATCTGTGGTGGTGCATTCTCGGGTCTAGAGAAAATTGTGCAGCAACGTCAGGAAAAAGGTGGTATTGGCTTTACCGCTGAAGTACGTAACAAGGATGAAAGCAAAAAGCTGTCTGAACTGTTCCGTCAGGTTGAAGCAACAGATTTGGTGAAATTCGGTTTAATTCCGGAATTTATTGGCCGTTTGCCAGTCATTGCAACACTGGATGAGCTGGATGAAGACGCATTAATGCAGATTCTGACCGAGCCGAAGAATGCCTTGACGCGTCAATACGAATATCTGTTCGAGATGGAAAATGTCGACCTGATCTTTGATGACGCTGCATTACGTGCGGTGGCGAAAAAAGCCTTGGAACGTAATACAGGTGCGCGTGGTCTGCGTTCAATTCTGGAAAATGCCTTGCTTGAAATCATGTATGACTTGCCAAGTCGTAGTGATGTAGGCACGGTTATTATCACGGAGGCAGTGATTAATGGTCAGGCCAAGCCAGAATTAAAACCGGAACGTCAAAGTAAAGAAGCTGCGGTAGAACAGCCGAAAGCCGATTTAAAAGTCGTGAATTCAAAAACGGCTTAAGACGCTATTCGTCAGAAACGTGCGGAAATCAACGGTTTTCGCACGTTTTTTATTTGAAAAAACAAGACAGAGTGCTAATCTCTGCATCAGGGCCTGGATGCCAAACCCAATAAAAATATTGAAAAAGTGTTAAGTGTAAAAATAAAAACGAAGGAATGAGGGATGTTCATGCGTGCTATATCAATCGTATTTCTGGCTGTCGCATTGGCTGGCTGTCATGGGAAGTCGTCAACCGAGGCGCAACTGCCGCCCACCTCTACGTTAAAAGCTATTGATCAGAACGAAAAGCCGAGTTTGCTGGAACAGTACCGCTTTGGCATGTTTACCATTGGCGGTTGGGTCAATCAGAAATTGGGTCAGCGCTTTCAAGCCATTCAGCCGCAGCATGATCAGGCCGCTGTGGTGTATTTATATCGTCCGGATTCACGCTGGAACCGTCAGGAAATTGTAGCCTCCAGCCTATTTATCAATAGCGAACGCATCCCAAGCCTGCTGCATAATCATTATTACTGGATTGAATTGCCTGCCGGGGATTATCGTTTATCTACCAGTCGTCCTTTAGGTGTGCAGCATTTCCAAAAGCCGAAGTATCTGGATTTTTCCGTTGAAGCAGGCAAGTCCTATTTTATTAAATATGATGAAGAAAATAGCAGTACCCGCCGCACGATTTCTGGTCCCTTAATCATGATGCCGGAAACGGTAGGCCTCAATGAAATTGCTTTTACTCAATTGAAATCGCACAGTTATAATTTTGTGGCTGAAGACCAGAGCACCGGTAAAATTCGCTCTAAGGCACAAAAAATCAAACATGCCGATTATGACCCGGCCAGCGATGTGCAGTTGACCAAGCCATTTAAATTGTGGGACCCACGCACCTGGTAAAAATGCTTGATATTGAGAAATAAAAAAGCACCCAGATTTGGGTGCTTTTTTAATCGCTTCAACAGCATTCATTAGCCAGCAGCGGCATCAACCACTGGAATCTTGCCAATTTTAGCTTGCCAGATTTTTGGCGCAGTCGCGTGTACAGAAGTACCGTTTACGTCAACTGCGACAGATACCGGCATGTCTTTTACTACAAACTTGTAGATCGCTTCCATACCCAAGTCTTCAAAAGCAACCACTTCAGCTTCACGGATTGCTTTAGATACCAGGTACGCAGCACCGCCCACAGCCATTAGGTAAGTTGCTTTGTTGTCTTTAATCGCTTCAATGGCTGCAGGACCACGGTCTGCTTTACCAATCATGCCATAAAGGCCAGTCGCTTCTAGTACTTGACGTGTGAATTTGTCCATACGAGTCGCTGTTGTCGGACCTGCAGGGCCAACCACTTCATCACCGACTGGATCAACAGGGCCTACGTAATAGATGAACTTGCCTTTCAAATCAACCGGTAATTCTTCACCGTTGTTGAGCATGTCAACCATACGTTTGTGTGCAGCATCACGGCCGGTATAGATGGTACCGTTTAGCAGCAGTGTATCGCCTGGTTGCCAAGAGTTCATTTCTTCTTGGGTGATGTTGTCGAGGTCAACACGTTTAGACGAAGATGAGTCCCAAGTAACTTCAGGATAATCTTCAAGACGTGGTGCCTGAATATGGGCAACGCCTGAACCATCTAAAGTGAAGTGTGCGTGACGTGTTGCAGCACAGTTCGGAATCATACCGACTGGTTTGCCCGCAGCGTGGCAAGGATAATCTTTAATCTTGATGTCAAGTACAGTGGTTAAACCGCCCAGACCTTGTGCACCAATACCCAGCGCGTTTACTTTTTCGAAGATTTCAATACGAAGTTCTTCAAGTTTATTTTGTGGACCACGACGAAGCAGTTCGTCCATGTTGATCTCTTCCATGAGTGCTTCTTTGGCCAGCATCATGGCTTTTTCGGCAGTACCACCGATCCCGATACCAAGCATACCTGGTGGACACCAGCCTGCACCCATGGTTGGAACAGTTTTCAGTACCCAATCTACGATAGAGTCAGATGGGTTGAGCATTGCCAGTTTAGATTTGTTTTCTGAACCGCCACCTTTGGCTGCAACAGTAATGTCGACTTTGTTACCTGGAACCAGTTTGTGGTAAATCACCGCAGGGGTGTTGTCTTTGGTGTTCTTACGACCAAATGCAGGGTCAGCAAGTACAGATGCACGCAGGACGTTCGAATTTTCTAAGTAACCTTGGCGTACACCTTCGTTAATTGCGTCGTCTAAGCTCATTGTTAAATCAAATTTAACATCCATGCCCACTTCAACGAATACGTTGACGATACCGGTATCTTGACAGATTGGGCGGTGACCCTCTGCACACATACGAGAGTTAATTAAGATTTGTGCAATCGCATCTTTTGCAGCTTTGTTTTCTTCACGGTCATACGCACGGCTCATCGCTTGGATGAAATCTTGTGGGTGATAGTAAGAAATGAACTGAAGCGCATCTTTAACCGATGTGATCAAGTCATCTTGCTTGATAATAGTTGTCATATCAAAATTCTCTTGAGCGGGCTGATAGCTAGCGGGCTAAATTATAAGACAAAATGACGGCATTGTGGGCGTTTTAGAAGCGGATTGGCCGAAAGTTTATAGTGGTGCTTTTACGCGGGATTTTGGGTGATTTTTACTGTATTTGGCAGGAGGTTTTGTCATATTTGAGCTGAAATTAATGTCATATTACAGCTTAAGTTTAGATAAAATTTTATTAAGTTGTTGAATTTTAATTATTTAATAAAATTTAAATATTTCAGCTTTGTCATATAACTGTCATAAAACTTTCGCATAATTGTCACATCCAAAAACGAGACCTTAAAGATGACAACAGGTATTTTGATGGTTGCGGGCTTTTGTGTATATATCGCTGCAACTTGGATGTATGGCCAAAAAGAAGATCAAGCTTAAGCTTTATCTTCTTTTTTCATTTTAGGCTGATAAAAATAATATTTTTCTCAATTCTCAATTCTCAATTCTCAATTCTCAATTCTCAATTCTCAATTCTCAATTCTCAATTCTCAATTCTCAAAATTTGTTTATAGCTTTGCTTTATCCTCCTTTAAAGAAGGCAAGTTCTAAAGCTCGATATGCTGAAATCTGATACCCCACTTTGTCTTGCATTAAACGATAAAAACTTTCAAAAACCGCCTCATTTTTTAATTCGTCCAGAAGCGTTAGATATTCCAGATAAGTTTCAGGACGTTTAAATGCGAAGTTATGGGGTTCGTTGCCGCTTAAGAATCTAAATACACGGCTATCCCAAATCGCATAGTGTTCAGGATGAATAAAGTGCAACAATTTAGATACACCGACAAGAGAGTTATTGAATGCACTTTTGAGTGTTTGAAGTTCTGGTACTGTTAATTGATGACCTTGTTTTGCTTTGTTAAATATTTTGATCAGATCATCTGCTGCAGTTAAATCAATTTTTTTCAAAATAGTCGGCATCTACGAATAGGTAAAGCTGATGCCGATAACAATGTCATCCAAGGTGAGTACATCTGTCTTTTTGGAATAATTTAAAAAATGGGAATACGCAATGAGATAATTTTCTTGCTCTTTGTCAAATTGATTGGCGATTTCAAAGATCTGTTTAAAAACTTCGTTGTTATTTTTTAATGTTAAAGGCATGTGATTACCACCTAACCTATACAGAAAATGAGATGTATTTGATACGTCTGGTCTAAATTAAAAAACCACCCTATCTTTCGACAGGGTGGGTGAAGCGGAGCTTGTTAAAAACAGTTGTTTAAGCAGACTGCTGTTCAGCCTGAATTGCAGTTAGAGCAATGGTAAACACAATATCATCGACCAATGCACCGCGTGACAGGTCATTTACCGGCTTGTTCAAACCTTGCAACATTGGGCCAACACTCACCACATTGGCAGAACGTTGTACTGCTTTATAAGTGGTATTACCTGTGTTCAGGTCAGGGAAAATAAATACATTGGCACGACCAGCCACCTGAGAGTTTGGCGCTTTAGAACGACCAACGCTTTCAACCGATGCAGCATCGTATTGCAGCGGGCCATCAATCAGCAGGTCTGGACGGCGCTGTCTGGCAATTTCAGTCGCTTGCGCTACTTTTTCTACATCGGCACCGGCACCTGAAGTTCCGGTTGAGTAAGAGATCATGGCAATACGCGGGTCAATACCAAAGGCTTTGGCCGAGTCAGCAGATTGAATGGCAATTTCAGCCAGTTGTTCTGCATCGGGGTCCGGGTTAATCGCACAGTCACCATACACATAAACTTCATCTGGCAGCAGCATAAAGAACACTGAAGATACCAGTGAATATTCAGGTGCGGTTTTAATTAGCTGGAAGGCCGGACGTACGGTATTGGCCGTGGTATGTACTGCACCAGAAACTAAGCCATCAACCTGATCCAGCGCCAGCATCATGGTACCTAAAACCACCGTATCCTGAAGCTGTTCGCGTGCCTGTAATTCGTTAAGTTTGCCTTTACGCAGCTCAACCATTTTCTCGACATAGTTTTCGCGAATCAGGTCTGGATCAATAATTTCTAAGTCATGCGGCAATTCAATACCACGGGCTTTGGCCACTTCAACCACGGCTTCTGGTTTGGCCAGCAAGATGCAGTGTGCAATACCACGCGATTGGCAGATGGCCGCAGCCTGAACTGTACGTGGCTCATCACCCTCAGGTAAAACAATGCGTTTTTTCGCCGCAATTGATTTTTGTACCAGCTCATGACGGAAGGCAGAAGGTGATAAACGTGGGCTATGCGCACCGCTAATCAGCGAGTTTAACCATTCCGGATCAATATGGCTGGACACAAAACGGGTCACCTGTTCGGCGCGTTCAATATCATCGACTGGAATTTCATTACCGAAAGTCGAGAGTTGTTGCGCAGTTTCAAAGGTGGTTAAAGGGGTATGTAGTACAGGCAAACCTTGCTTGATGGCAGTTTGACAGAAATTTAAGGCCTGCTCATTCGGTTGATGCTGCTCGGTTAAGACTAAGCCCGCTAAAGGAATACCGTTGCTGTTGGCCAGGCTGCTGGCTAGAAGCACATCGGTACGGTCAGCTGCAGTAATAATCAGTTCGCCGGCCACAAATTTGTGCAGTTCATGCTCGATATTCGAAGTAATCAGGCTGCTATGTAACACACGACGTGTATTGGCTTCGCCTTCATGAATCCACTGGGCAGAAATATGCGCTGCCAGATCAGACAGGCGCGGCACGCTCAGAGTGTTACTAAATGGTACCAAACCAATCACTGGCAGTTTTTCTGTGCCAATGTAGCTATAGGTTTGCTGAATACTGGCCACAAACTTGCTGGTGTCTGACAGTAAGCGCAAGTTTGGATCAATCGTCACAGGAATTTGCGCAGAATCTTCTGGCAAACCTTTGGTACGCATAAACAGTACACCGCGTAAACGGTTCGATTCTGCACCACCAAAGTTACGAATCTGATGCTCAATCCGTTCAGCAGAGCGAAGCGGATTGTTGATGTCAGCACCGCTGACAATCACTACCTGTGCATCTAAGGCTTGAGCCAGCAGGGCATTCAGGTCATCTGCGAAGCTGTCACGGAAATTCGGTAACAGGCCTTCGACAATAATCAGGTCATGCTGTTTGGCCACTTCACGGTGTAAACGAACCGCTTCTTCTAGTAATTCATCTTGCTGGTCATGGCTTAGTTGATGCACCACCTGTGCATAAGGAATGGGTTGAACCGTTTTGGTTTTAGAGACATGCTCAAACAGCGCTGTCGTCCGTTCGTTTTCAGGCTGTAATTCTTGAGAGAAAGGTTTGACAAAACCGGGTTTAATGCCCTGGCACTCCAAAGCATACACCAGACCTAAACATGCAGATGTTAGACCAACACCTTCTCCAGTCGGGACAAGTAGAATTGTTTTCATAAGGTATTATTCAAATCAGCCAAAAGTAAACAGGGTAAACAACGATTGCTTAAGCAATCGCAGTTTCTAATTCAGACTTTTTTGCCGGAGTTGCTCCCAACTCAGACTCCACCACCGCGCTGGTTTCTTTGGCAATACGGCCTTCTTCATCGGTTGGAACCACCCAGATTTGAGGACCAGTACCGTTATCGATACGACCTTCAGTACCACGTTTCAGGCTGTCATTCTTCTCTTTGCTAAAGTTAAAGCCGAAGTGTGGTAAGTAAGACAGGGTTTTTTCACGGATATAAGCCGAGTTTTCACCAATACCACCTGTGAAGAACAGGCCATCTAGACGCGGTAAGCCACAGCTTAATGCTGCTAAAGATTTCGCTAAACGGTAGCAGAATACTTCAATCGCCAGGGTTGCATCTTCATTGCCTTGTTCAGAGGCTTCAATCAGGGTGCGCATATCGTTAGAGAGGCCCGATAAACCGAGTAGACCGCTTTGGCTGTTCAGCATCTTGTCAATTTTGTAGATATCCCAACCCAGGTTGCTGGCCAGGAAAGTGTGTAAAGATGGATCTACATCACCACTACGGGTACCCATCACCAGACCTTCAAGTGGGGTAAGGCCCATAGAGGTATCTACACTTTCACCGTTCCAGATGGCACAGGTCGAGCTACCATTGCCGAGGTGCGCTGTTAACCAGCCGCCTTGTTTCAGGCTGCCGGCCAGTTCTGAACCACGTTCAGAAACATAGGCATGGCTGGTGCCGTGGAAGCCGTAACGACGTACGTTATGATCGGTGTACAGGAATTTTGGCACGGCATAACGATAAGCGTGCGCAGGCATAGTTTGGTGGAATGCCGTATCAAATACAGCAACTTGAGGTAATTCAGGGAATAAACGCATGGTCGCTTCAATGCCTACCAGGTGCGCCGGGTTATGTAACGGTGCCAGTGGGGTTGCTTCACGAATGCGTTGAATAATTTCTGGGGTTAAGCGCTCGGCTTTGGTCAAGCTGCCGCCATGTACCACACGGTGGCCAATCGCTTGAGGATTGTATTGTGACAAGCGCGATAAAATGGTTTCTAAGGCTTTTTCATGATCTGCGTGCGGAATAGAAAGTTCGAGCGGTTCACCTCCGACAGTGATCCCTTTAATACGTGCCTCGGCAGATCCTAAATTTTCAGCCAAACCAAAAATACGGTCTTCGCGACGTTCAGAAACAAGCGCGTATTTAATTGAAGAAGATCCGCAGTTAATTACTAATACAGTTGTAGACACGTTGTTTTACCCGAATTCTAATTGAAATATTTGTATCCCGTATTGATCTGCACCTGTTCCAACACGGTGCAATCTTGATCAATAACTAATTTTTATCATGGGATGGGTATCGCTTCTAGATAGACTTTAGGAGATTAGACTTAAGCACTATCGACCCTTTCGGGAATAATAACTAAAATTTATCGGTTGATAGATTTCATTTATTAATAAAATAGTAGTCATGTCCAGTCGCGTTGTTCTTCTCTTTACCATAACACGCCTTGAATCAAAGCATCTGACAGAACTGTTTGAAAATATTTCTTATTCCTTCATATTCAAGGTTTCTGATACTTCATTTCCGACCAGCGCACAATCACATAGGCAAATAGCGCCACCATGAAAAATACCAGCATCATCCAGGCCAAGCCTTGCAGGGTTTCAATTAAGGTGCGGTAAATTTCCAGAAACCAGCGTTCCTGCGTCAGTTCAATAATAATTTTCTGGTCGTTTTTGCTATAGGTGAGCGGGGTAATGTATTTTTCCATGTCATAAATCCGGATTCCGGAGGATGTTCCAACCACCATGCCGGCAAATTTGGTATATCTGGCCCAGGCTTCATGAATCGGATCATGAATAATACGCGCCAGAATACGGTTAATGGAACTGGAAAAAATACGCATCACCACAAATGACACCAGCAGTGCCAGAACAAATGTGGTCACAATTAAATAATAGAACATTGTCCACCTCTTATTCTCATTCTTAAGACAGTGTACGGTGGAATAGACAGGGAAAACAGCAGAAAAATGTTCAGCCTCCGCAAAGGCTGAACATTCATATATTTAGAGAAGTGAGTTATTGGCGAATCTGGCCATCTCCAAACACCACCCATTTTTGCGAGGTCAGACCTTCCAGACCGACTGGGCCGCGGGTGTGGATTTTATCGGTAGAAATACCAATTTCCGCCCCTAAACCATATTCAAAGCCATCGGCAAAGCGGGTAGAGGCGTTAATCATCACTGAACTGGAATCAACACGGGCCATGAACTGACGTGCCAGACTGAAGTTTTCAGTAATAATGGCATCGGTATGATGCGAGCCATATTTATTGATATGGGTAATCGCTTCATCCAGACCCGACACCACTTTAATGGCCAGAACCGGACCAAGATATTCGGTATACCAGTCGTCTTCGTTAGCCGTTTGAACGCTGTCGCCTAAAATACGCTGGGTTTCGGCGCAGCCACGGAGCTCGACCTGTTTTTCCGCATACAGCTCGGCAATGCGAGGTAAAAACTCATCTGCAATGGCTTCATCCACCAATAAGGTTTCCATGGCATTACAGACGCCATAACGATGGGTTTTGGCATTCAGGGCAATCGGTAGGGCTTTTTGCAAGTCGGCCTGTGCTTCGACAAAGACATGACAGTTACCATCCAGATGTTTAATTACCGGAATACGGGCTTCATTGGTGATGCGCTCGATTAAGCCTTTACCGCCACGTGGCACAATCACATCGACATATTCTGACATGGTAATTAACTGGCCCACAGCAGCACGATCTGGGGTATTGATGACCTGTACCGCCGTTTCTGGCAAGCCTGCGGTTTTCAGACCATGCTGAATGGCTTCGGCAATGGCTTTATTCGATTCCAGCGCTTCTGAACCGCCACGTAAAATAATGGCATTGCCTGATTTTAGCGCCAGCGAAGCTGCTTCTAAGGTCACGTTCGGACGTGATTCATAAATCATGCCGACCACGCCCAAAGGTACTCGCATTTTGCCAATCTGGATGCCCGACGGACGATAGGCCATATCGGTAATTTCACCAATTGGGTCAAGCAGGCCAATCACATCTTTCAGGCCCTGTAACATGCCTTTAAAGCGCGGGGGAGTCAGTTCTAAGCGATCAAGCAGGGCGCTATCCAGATTGTTGTTGCGACCTTTGGTCATATCAACCTGGTTGGCAGCTAAAATTGCTGTTTCACTGTTTTCAAGTGCAGTGTAAATAGCAGATAAAGCATGGTTTTTTGTTTGGGTAGAAGCACTTGCCAGAACTGCGGAAGCTTGGCGCGCTTGTTGTCCTACCGTTTGCATATATTGTTCAATAGACTCGTGCATAGCGGTTTGATCACTTAGAAATTTCTCCTCGATATTAACAGTCTAGGTCGGGACAATGAAGCAGTTTGATGGAATTTTCCGCAGGAAAGCCGGAAAAGCGCTAAACATTTTGAAATTGTTTCCTGTTTAAAAGCAGACAAGTGGTTGCAGAAGAGGTTGCGTGTCAAAACGACACCTGTATAGAATGAAACACGATGGACATTGAAGTCATACAAATAACAATGAAAGAGCAGGATGCGATTTTTGCTCAATTTTAGAAATCATCTCTTGCACAATAAAAATAAGCGCGAGAATGGAGGAAAGGAATATGAATTCCATTATCCAAATGGACTCGGAAGTCGGGCAGTCAAGTGCTCACTTTGGTTTTTTTGATCTTTACGATAAGCACAGTTTCAAACAGCCAGCGCGTACAACCTGGATTGACGGTTGGAAGATTGAATACATGGCGATTGCTCGCCCAGACACCTTGCACATGACGCCGATGGTGATTATCGGGGGCGCTTTTCAGAATTTTAACTCCTATAAATACTGTGTTGAACAACTGTTTGATGCCGGCCCGATTATTCTGATTGACTTACCTTCCATGGGCGCCAACCAGCAAATCAGCAATGTCGATACTGGCATATCTGCCGGTACGCTGGAGCTGGAAGATCTGGCAGCCATGCTCGGCCGCTGGCTGGATATCGTTGGCTTGAGTCAGGTCACGGTATTGGGCATGTCCCTTGGTTCTGTGGTGGCATCCTGTTTGGCGCATCAGCGTCCGGAACTGATAGACCGCATGATTCTGATGGGTGTCATGCAAAAGACCCGGAAAAGCTGGCGTATGCTGCTGGAAGAATCGCTGCATTTAATGAAAGAGCAGCGTATGGATGAGTTTGGTCAGGCGGTGATTTTATATCTGGTCAATCATGCCAAGCTGGAAGCGACCCGCATGTCGCCAACCGCCAAGCGGCTGTTCTTCCGGCAAATGGCCGAATTCACCGCCACCGAACAGGAACGCTATGATATCAATTGTAATCGTCTGCTGCGCCTGACTCACGTTCCTATTCCGCAGTGCAAGGTGCTGGTGGCCTGTGGTCAGTATGACAGTTTTACCTTGCCACATGAAAATGCCAATTTTGCCTTGCAATGTCCGGACATGGAATTTGCCATGATTGCCAATGCTGATCA
Organism: Acinetobacter sp. YH12112; assembly: GCF_013418945.1. NCBI lineage: Bacteria > Pseudomonadati > Pseudomonadota > Gammaproteobacteria > Moraxellales > Moraxellaceae > Acinetobacter > Acinetobacter sp. YH12112. The sequence continues at coordinate 122,507 of NZ_VPBA01000002.1, forward strand.
TGTGCCGCAGTTGCAGCGCCGTAAAGAAACCATGCGCCTGTTTGCCACCTTCTTAAGAGATGAACCAATTCAGTCGTTAGAAGGTATTATCCCCATGACCCGTGCCCAGCTCTTGACCATGGAGCGCCGTGGAGAAGAACGCATTGCTGTACAACAGCCATTTAGTCAGTTAACGCACCGTCATTCCGATTTAAGCTTTGCCACGGAAATTGTCGATCTGAACTTTTTTGGCGTATTGCTACGTTTTGAAGACGGAGAGGCAGAACGGGCTGCGCAGTATGAGCGTGATTTGGCCCTGACACTCCAAGATGAAGAGGGTAGTTTCCAGATTGAGTGCCTGATTTTTGAAGTGCAGGATCAGCAGATTCGCGCTTTATTAAAACATGGTAGCTTTGATATTGCCGAGCGTTTGCTGCGTTATATCCAGCGTCAAAAAGGTTGTCTGGCAGCAATTGCCTAAATTGAGGTATCTAAAAATAAAACAGCGCAAAGGCGCTGTTTTTTTATGGGCTGATGAGGCTCAGAACTCTCTTTTAGGCACTGGGCTGTTTATGGCAGGCGTGCAGCACCCAGACAATATCACCCAAATGTTCTTCAGGGGCGGGCAGGTCCGGAGTGTGGAAATAGTGCTGCGGCTGCAGAATATCGACCCGCTCAAAACCGCTGGCTTTAACAAAGTCACGGACTTCACCCGGACTTTGAAAATGAAAACTAAAGGCGCTGCGAGACATGACTTTCAGTAATTTACTGCTGGTCCATATAAAGCTGGCCAGTTTGTTTTTCACCGGTTCAGGATAAATATCACTCAAGTAATGCAGTTCCTGAAAATGTTGTCCATATTGATAAATCCCATGCAGCAGTTTGCTGAGCATCGGCTTGTCGAAATAATTGATTAAGCCTTCACTAATAATTACCAGCGGTTGCTGCGGGTCAAAATGCTGAAAAATCTGGGCAAATTCTTCACTGAAAATATCGGCACTCAAGACTTCCGGTGCCTGCTGGTCCAGTTGTTGCAAGGCGGCGGTTTTCACCTTGGCCATATCCGGTAAATCCAGCTCGCGGTAATTCAGTTCAGGATATTTCTGGCGGAAATTCCAGCTCCGTGGGGACAGGCCGCAGGCAATTTCCAGCACCTGGGTACGAGGATTGCGGGCAATCAGCTCGGTCAGTTGCTGGTCAATAATGGTGTGGCGTTCTTTCAGGGTGGTGCGCATGCTGCCACCGACATATTTTTCGGCCCAGCTTTCCAGCGGATGGACCAATTTGGCCAGAAACTTGCCTTTTGAAGTAGCAAATACCGGATGCGAGATGCCCATTTGAAACCAGATATAGCCGGTATAGTGGGCAGTAAAGGATATATGGCGATGTTCGGAAAGCGGTTGGCTCATGCAAGGTCCTCTATTCTTTTTATTTATTCGGGGGGTTGGATTTATGTATTTGCATCATAAAGAAAAAGGAACAGCTTGTCCTGTTCCTTTGTCGGTATTACTGGCCGCTGTCTTTAAAGCGGACAATACGGTCGCGTACTGCCTGCCATTCCGGGCCGAGCTCCAGTACATCACCAATTTGAATTTCTGGAATCTGGCCGCGCATACGTGCTAAACGGGCCTGATTTGGTAACGGTAAATCCTGAATGCCGTCCAGTGCCAGACAGGCGGCGGCACGGTCATTACAGACCAGTCCCATATCACAACCGGCGTTTAAGGCCGCTTGAATGCGGGCATCGGCACCACCTGCCACACAGGCGGCCTGCATGCTTAAATCATCCGAGAACAGCACGCCATCAAAATTCAGCTGTTGACGTAGCACGGTCTGAATCCAGTACGGAGAGAAACCGGCCGGGTTCGGATCGACCTGATCATAAATTACATGCGCAGGCATTAGGGCATCCAGTTGGGCTTGCAGCTGGATAAAGCTTTGCATGTCTTTTTGCTGAATCTCTGCATAAGAACGTGAATCAATCGCAGCGGCCACATGCGAATCGGCCTTGACCGAGCCATGACCGGGGAAATGCTTGCCGGTGGTGGCCATACCAGCGCGCTGCATGCCACTTAAGAAGGCGCGTGCCAGTACGATAATATCGTCCATATTGCGGGCAAAACTGCGGTCACCAATGACATCGCTGATGTCATTTAAATCCAGCACCGGGGCAAAACTGAAATCAATACCGACCGCTAATACTTCGGTGGCCATCAGCCAGCCGCACTGTTCAGCCAGCTCGACCGCCAGTTCCGGCTGCTGCTGATACAGCTCGCCAAAACGGCCCATGGCCGGCAGTAGGGTGAAACCCTGTTTTAAACGCTGCACCCGGCCGCCTTCCTGATCGACTGCAATTAAAATATCCGGACGTACCTGACGCATATGATCGGTCAGGGCGCGTACCTGCCGCGGTGATTCGATATTTCGACCAAATAAAATGACGCCACCGACTTGCGGAGCTTGTAAGAGTTGAATATCTTCTTGAGTAAGTGCTGTGCCAGCGATGTCGAGCATCAATGCGCCAATCATATCGGTTCCGGATTCAAATTTTTATCGAAAAACAATACCTGAATTCTGCAATGATTTGCTACATTTTGTCAGCACAGAATATGATAAAACTACACGACATAAACAGATTAAGTTGTTTAAGATTTTGAATCTGCTTGATTCGTCGCTAAGCAACCTTGTACTACTGGTCGAAAACCAAGGAAATACACATTATTTATGAAACTTCAAACGATAGCTTGTGCAGTTGCCGTGGCAACTGGGGGATTCTTCTTTAGTCACGCAATCAACGAAGCCATTGCTGCCAATAATACTGCTGCTGTTTCCAATACCATTGTTCCAACCCGGGAACAGGCCTTGGTGTCACGCCAGTTAGCGACCTTGGTTGACCGTCAGCATTACCTGAACCAGCGTTTAGACAGCAACACCTCCAATCGCATTTTTGATTTTTACATCGATAGTCTGGACCCGGAGCACACCTTGTTCCTGGCCGATGAAGTCGAACAGTACAAGAAAAAATATGGCGCCAATTTTGGAGCCGCCTTAAAAGCCGGTGATTTATCGGGCCCGTATCAGATTCATGCGCATTATCGTGAACGCATGCAGGCCTTCTATCAGTTTATGCTGGCCGAGCTGAAAAAACCGCAGAATTTAAAACAGCCGAATGTCACCATTGAGCTGGATCGTGAAAAAGCGCCGTTCTTTAAGACCCAGGCCGAGCAGCGTGCCCACTGGCAAAAAATGCTGGTGTCCCAGCTGATTAACCTGACCATCAGCAAAGAAGAAGAGCAGGCCAAACAAAAAGCCCTCAAGGAAAATCCAGAACTGGCCAATGGGCAAGATTTATCCGGCCCGGAAGATATGACGCCGGTGGAAACCCTGACCAAGCGTTATACTCGTCAGCTGGAACGCATGAGCCGTCTGAAAAGCGACGATGTGCTGGACAAAACCTTAAATGCGATGATGCTGACCTATGATCCGCACAGCAACTATTTCCCGCCTGTTGATGCAATGGAGCTGAACCGTCAGACCACCTTGCAGCTGGAAGGGATTGGGGTGTCGATTCGTCCGGATCGCAGCAATGAAGATTACACCAAGATTGAAACCATTGTTGAAGGCGGACCGGCGAGTAAATCTGGTCAGGTCAAATCTGGCGACCGGATTATTGGTGTCGGTCAGGATGGCGAGAAAATTGTGGATGTGATTGGCTGGCCAAGCAATGAAGTGGTCGGTCTGATTCGCGGTAAACGTGGCACCAAAGTGACCTTGCGTTTACTCGGTCCGGGTGCCTCGATGAGTCAGGCACGTACCGTGACGTTGGTCCGTGACATTATTCAGGAAGAAGATGCCGGGGTGCGTAACCGAACCGTGCAAATTCAACGTGATGGCAAAACCTATACCTATGGCGTGATTGAAATTCCATCATTTTATCTGAACTATCGGGCGCGCCGTGCCGGGGTGGAATACCGTTCGGTATCGGAAGACACCAACAATGCCTTGAAAACGCTGGCTGCCAAAAATGTCGACGGGATTATTGTCGATTTACGCAATAACCCGGGCGGCTCACTTGAAGAGGTGGCACGTATGCTGGGTCAGGTGATTAAATCGGGTCCGGTAGTACAAATCCGTGATGGCAATGGCAACGTGAGCGTGTTTGAAGACAATGATGGCGGTGAACAGACCTATGCTGGCCCGCTAGCAGTCCTGATTAACCTGGCCTCGGCTTCTGCCAGCGAGATTTATTCAGCCGCGATTCAGGATTATGAGCGCGGTATTGTGATTGGTAGCACAACCACCGGTAAAGGGACAGCACAGGTACAATTGGACACTCTGGCCTATGGTCAGGCCACGCTTACCCAGCGTAAGTTCTACCGGATTACCGGCGGCAGTACCCAGAACAAAGGGGTGATTCCGGACATTAAACTGGTAGATATCTACAATGAAGAATTTGGTGAGCGTAAGGCCAAGAATGCGCTGAAGTGGGACACCATTGCCACCGCACCATTTAAACGTGAGGGTGTGGTGCAGTCTTATGTGCCGCAACTGGCCAAATCTTCGCAGACCCGGGTCAGTATTGATCCGCAGTTCAAGTATCTGACTGAGCGTAAAAATATTGCCAAACAGGCAGAAGAGCGCAAAACGGCGGTGCTGGATTTAGATCAGCGCCGTGCCGAGCTGATTGAGCTGGAGCGTAAAACCTTAGCCGCTGAAAACGTACGTCGTCAGGCGACCGGTTTGGCGCCGTATCCAAACTGGGAAAGCTATCAGGCCTCACTGGAAGCGCAAGCCGAGTCACGGGCCAAAATGAAAGCCAACCAGCGTCCACCACTGCCGGAAGAAGAAGTCTTTGTGAGCGAAGCGGCCAATGTGTTACTGGATTATAGTCAGTTACAATCAGGCACAGCCAAATAAGACCTTGGATGTGAGAAAAAGGCCGGTAGATGTACTGGCCTTTTTTGATGCTTTTGAGTTGAATAACTCAAGATCCAGATGAGCCGGCAAATCAACATGAAAAATGACGGTTTTCAGGGCGGAAAAACCGCATTTAGGCTTGACCTCAATGCGATAGTATAAGATTCTAGTTTGAGTTTTAATTCCTTGTTTTATCTTTATCTTTTAAAGCGGCAAATTCATGAGTATTTAGCGTTGAGTATAGTAACAACAAAAAAATAACCTATACGGAAGCTTTTTATGGTTCATATTCACTATGACTTTAGCCTGGTGGTAGGTTCAATTGCGGTTGCAATTCTGGCCAGTTATCTGGCTATTTCAACCCAGCAGTTCCTGCTCGGGGGAATCCGCCAGAAATCTGAAAAAGCCATGCTCTTGCTCAGTGGCCTATGCCTTGGCGTTGCTATTTGGGGCATGCATTTTGTCGGGATGCTGGCTTGCCAGTTACCAGCCAATTACGCGTTTAATCTGCCGCTAACCATTTTTTCTGGCGTTATTGCCTTTATTGCTTCCACCTTTGCCATCTGGCTGACCACCAAACCCACCCTGCCTTTTGCCCGTCTGGTGATTGGGGCAGTGTTAATGGGGCTCGGAATTTCCGGCATGCACTATACCGGTATGCTGGGCATGGTCGTAGAGAATCACCGGACCTATTATGATCCGCTACTGGTGGTGTTTTCGGTGCTCATTGCCATTAGTGGTTCCGGCCTGACCTTCTGGCTGGCGTTTCGTTTTAAAAATACCTTGCTTTACTATCGTCACTATAAGGTGATGATTGCCATTATGATGTCGCTGGCCATTGTCGGAATGCATTATACCGGCATGGCTTCGGTTTCTTACTATCCGATTGATACAGAACGTCTGGATGCGATCTATAAAACCGGTAATGGCATCTTGCTGTTTACCGTGATTTTTGTGACCAGTCTGGTGATGGTTGCCGCCTTTAGTGTGGCCGTGCTGGAGCAGCGTCTGGAAGAACGTAACCGCCAGCTGTCGCTGGTTAACCGTGAGCTGGCCAATCAGGCGGTGCAGGACAATCTGACCAAATTACCGAACCGTTTATATCTGGCTGAATATGCGCATTTGCTGTTTAGCGCCCAGCGCATCAATCAGCAGAATGTCGCGTTTTTATATATTGATCTGGACCGTTTTAAGGCGGTGAATGATGTATTTGGCCATCATGTTGGTGATCAGTTGCTGATTCAGCTGACCACACGACTGCATCAGCAGCTGAAATCGCAGGAAAAATTATTAAGAATTGGCGGTGATGAGTTCTTGCTGGTGTTGGAGCAGGCCACGGTTGAGGATGCGATTCAGGCGGCAGAAAATGTGCTGCACAGTGTACAGGAGAGTTTCCTGATTGCCGGCAAGAGTATTAATATTTCGGCCAGTATTGGTATTGCCATGTACCCGGAGCACGGCAACAACCTGCAAGATGTACTGATGAATGCCGATGCCGCCATGCTGACTTCAAAATATCAGGGCCGTAACACTTATTCGGTGTTTAATTACAGCATTGACCAGCAGGAAACCAAAAGCCAGACCAAGCTGCTGAATGATTTATATAAAGCTGTCGATGAACAGCAGTTTATTCTATTTTACCAGCCCAAATTTACCACCAGCACCCGGCGGATTTGTGGCGTCGAAGCATTAATTCGCTGGATGCATCCGGTGCATGGTCTGTTGACCCCGAATATGTTTATTAAAGGTGCGGAGAAGTCCGGCCTGATTATCCAGATGGGCTATTGGGCCCTCGAGCAGGCCTGCAAACAGATTCAGCAATGGGAACAGCAGGGACTGAAACTGTTTCCATTAGCAGTCAATCTGTCGGCGGTACAGTTCGAACATAAACATCTGTTTAGCACCTTAGAAAACTTATTCCGCCGTTATGCGATTGACCCGAGTCATCTCATGATTGAAATTACCGAAACCACTGCCATGCATCATGTGGAATCGAGTATTCGTAGTTTTAGACGCTTAAGAGAAATGGGCGTAAAACTGGCGATTGATGATTTTGGCACGGGCCATTCCAGTTTCCTGTATTTAAAAGATCTGCCGGTGGATGAGCTAAAAATTGACCGTGCGTTTATTAAAGACCTGTATCGCGATTCCAAAGAAGAAATGATTCTGGAAAGTATTATCCAGCTGGCGACCAAACTGGGATTGACGGTTACCGCAGAAGGGGTGGAAACGCCATTACAGGCCGAAATTCTGGCGCGTTTGGGTTGTCAGCAATTACAAGGTTATTTGCTGTCGATGCCGGTTGAGGTCAAGCGTTTGGAAGACTTGCCGCAAGTATAAAATGAAATTATCGGGTCTGATTAAGGTACTGTTTTTAGATAGCCAGATGTTTCAAAAATCACGGTCGATGTTGCAAGAAAAAAATGGTTTGAAAATGGATGCTAGATGACATCCATTTACCCCACATATTAAAAACGATAACGAAGCGCGAGCTGTGCATTCAGTGGGTCGCCCATCATATTGGAATCGTTTCCTTCACCATGTCCTGAGATAAAATAATCACGGTCAAACAGGCTGTTCAGATTCAGCGCTACATCATACTGCGCGGTCTGATAACCCAGCGCGGCATTGAAAACCGCATAGCCCGGCAAGACATTTTTATTGTCCGGCGCACTGAAGCGGGAGGATTCTGCCCGGCCACCCACTGCAGCAAACCAGTTTTTATCCAGTTGATACTTTAACCAGAGATTGGCGCTGTTTTTGGGCGTTAATGCGGCCTGTTTACCGGCCAGACCGATGGTCGATTTTTCAATTTTTCCATCCATATAGGCATAACCCGCCAACAGGGATAATTGATCGCTGAGCTGACCGGTCAAGGACACTTCAACGCCTTGCGTGCTTTGTTCCCCAGCCAGCATCGCCAGCGGCGGATTACTGTCCGGAATTTTATTTTGGATATTGCTCTGCGTCATTTCAAATACGGCCAGGGTCATATTCAGCCGATCATTGATGTCCCATTTGGTCCCGACTTCCAGGTTTCTGGTTTTGGTCGGTTTCAGGTCGGCACTGTTGCTATAAAACACGAATGAATCTGCAAGTGGCTGAAACGACTGATTATAGGCGGCATATAAGGATAAATTTTTGGTCGGTTGATAGACCACGCCCAGGCGAGGGGAGAGGGTCTGGTCATCGCGCTGGATGCTGCTGTTATTTTTCTGATCATGCCTGTATTGGGAAAGATGATCATAACGTACCCCGGCCAAAACCTTGAGCTGTTCATTCAGGCTGATCAGGTCTTGTACATAGACAGCATAATTTTCAAATTTGCTGGCGGTATTGACTCTTGGAGTGACAGAGGTATCGACCGGTGACCAGTGCGGCAAGACCGGATCATACAAATCGGCCGTGGCTTTTGACCCTAACCAGAATATCTCATCTTTATGCTGCTGGCTGTATTCAGTGCCGATTAAGGTATCGTGTTTGATTTGACCAGTATGAAAGACGCCAGATAATTCATTCTGCAAGAAGATGCCATCTTCATCGCGCATGCGTTTAATCTGGCTGAGCGTGATCTGATCTGCTGCTGGACTGGCGTTGCCGTATTCCCGGTCTAAGGTATAATTCTAATGCCGGGCGACATCGCGATATTTCAGCTGATCATTGAACTGATGTTCTAGCGTAATCGTTTGGCTGGATACTTCAGTATCGACATTGCCTACATCCTTTGCGTTGGAGGCACCATAGAATATTTTTGGATTGGTACGTACCGGTCAGCGGGTCCATGGGAAAGCCTTGGTCGGCCAAACGGTCATCGTGCAGATAATCGGCTTGCAAGAGCAGAGTGGTTCGATCTGAAATATCCCATTGTACAGACGGTGCTACAGTTTCCCGATTGACGAAACTCTGATTGTGATAGCCATCTGAGTGTTCGACCGCACCGGTCAGGCGGACTTTGAGCTGGTCATTGAGAGCATCGGCAAAATCAAGTTTGGCACGTTTTTGCCCCAGGCTGCTGCCGATCAGGCTGATTTCATGCAGTGCTTCATCCAGAGGCTTTTTATTGATCCGGTTGATCAGGCCGCCTGCTGAACCTCGGCCATATAACACCGACCCGGGCCCTTTTAGCACTTCCACCCGTTCTACATTCGACAGATCACGATAATACAGCGCGTCATCGCGTACCCCATCGACATACTGATCGGAAATGGCTGAAAAGCCGCGAATCATGACCTGATCACGCTGGCCATCTCCGACACTAAAACTTAAACCGGTCACATTCTGCAATGCGCCTTGCAGGGAGGTCACATTCTGTTCTTTTAAGACTTGTTGCGGAACCACATTCACAATTTGAGGAATATCTTTCAGTTGTGCCATACCTTTGCTGGTGGTGGAGGCTTGCTCTACTTGTGTTTTCAGGCTAAGGCTTGCCTGTGCCGAAGAGTTGAGTGTGGGTAAAGTCACAGCACTGGCTGTTTCGTTGGCATAGGCTTGCGCTGTCATCAAGCCGATTGAAGACAGCAAAAAAAGAGAAGATTTCATAACACGCTCTGGATGGACCCTGAAAAAAAGTGCATGCAGTGTGGGGAATAAATAGCCTGCCGTAAATGATATTGAATATCACTCTCTATTGATGGTAATTATTATTTAATTGGCTTTAATGAGATATTTAAATCAAAAATATCCGCAGAGAGGATGCTGATTTTTCCTGATTTTTCCAAATGATAAAGAAATATGGTGAGTTCTGTTCTGCGGTGAAAAGGCTAAGTATTTTAAAGTGAAACAGATGCGGGGATTGTTTGTTTTTATCGCAAAGTCGCGATCTCCAGATACTTTTATTTTCCACTTAAAATTTAAACCGATTCCGGCCCAAGTGCTCTAATGATTGTTGGCTGAAATCTGCTACAATTGCGCCAATTTTAAGTTATCCCTTCACGGCTTGGATTTACATGAAAATGTGTGTCGCAAACTGTGTATATATTGAAGATTTCCCTTATGTTTAAAGATCAACTCGCGAAAGAAGTCGCGGCGCGCAGGACCTTTGCGATTATTTCCCACCCCGATGCCGGTAAAACCACCATGACAGAAAAACTGCTGTTATGGGGGCAGGCGATTCAGGTGGCGGGGATGGTGAAAAGTCGTAAATCGGATCGGGCGGCGACCTCGGACTGGATGGAAATGGAAAAAGAGCGTGGGATTTCGATTACCACCTCGGTCATGCAGTTCCCGTATAAAGACAAGATGATCAACCTGCTCGATACCCCGGGGCACGAAGACTTCTCGGAAGATACCTACCGGACCTTAACCGCGGTAGACTCGGCACTTATGGTGATTGACGGGGCCAAAGGTGTCGAAGACCGGACCATCAAACTGATGGAGGTGTGTCGTATGCGTGACACGCCAATTATCTCTTTCGTCAACAAAATGGACCGTGAAATCCGTGAGCCTTTAGAGCTGCTGGATGAAATTGAAAACGTCCTGAAAATTAAATGTGTACCGATTACCTGGCCGCTGGGCACCGGGCGTGATTTTGCTGGCGTGTTTAACCTGCTGGAAGAAAAATTTTACGTGTATAAAGCCGGTTTTGGTTCAACCATTCCTGAAATTGAAGTGCGTGATGGCTATGACCATGCTGACCTGCGTGAAAAAGTCGGTGAACTGGCCTGGGCGGCATTTGAAGAATCTTTAGAACTGGTGCAAATGGCCAATGAACCGCTGGATCGTGCAGAGTTCCTGGCGGGTCGTCAAACCCCGGTACTGTTTGGAACTGCACTGGGTAACTTCGGGGTTGACCATGTCCTGAATGCTTTTAGCGACTATGCACCACCACCAAAAGCGCATCCGACTCAGGACCGTGTGGTCGAAGCGACTGAAGAAGGTTTCACGGGCTTTGTCTTTAAAATCCAAGCCAATATGGACCCGAAACACCGTGACCGGATTGCCTTTATGCGGATCTGCTCAGGCAAATATGAAAAAGGCCTGAAGATGAAGCATGTGCGTATTGGTAAAGACGTGCGTATTTCCGATGCTTTAACCTTCCTGGCTGGTGACCGTCAGCACCTGGAAGAAGCATGGCCGGGCGATATTATTGGTCTGCACAACCACGGTACCATCCAGATTGGTGATACCTTCACCTCAGGTGAAAACCTGCAGTTTACCGGTATTCCGCACTTCGCACCGGAAATGTTCCGCCGTGTACGTTTAAAAGATCCGCTAAAATCGAAGCAGCTGCAAAAAGGCTTAAAAGAGCTGTCGGAAGAAGGTGCGACCCAGGTATTTATGCCGCAAAACAGCAATGACCTGATCGTGGGTGCGGTCGGTGTGCTGCAGTTTGAAGTAGTGGCCTATCGTCTGAAAGAAGAATACAAGGTCGATTGTATTTATGAGCCGGTCAGCATCAATACGGTACGCTGGGTGTCTTGTGAAGATGAGAAGAAATTCAACGAGTTCAAGAAAAAAGCCCATGACCAGTTATCGGTTGATGGTGGCGGTCATCTGACCTATCTGGCGCCAAGCCGCGTCAACTTGCAGTTGATGCAGGAGCGTTATCCGGACATCGTGTTCCGTAACACCCGCGAACACTAAAGGGTTATCGCCGTTAAAACAGCTTCTTCGTGAAGCTGTTTTTCTAGGATGAGGAAAATTTCAGGAAGAGAGATCAACAATGCAAACAAAAATCAGTTTTATTGCTTGTGCCGTGCTGGCACTGTCTTTGGGTGGCTGCGACTCATCTTCCCAGAAAAACGAATCGGCTGAAGATGCACGTCCTGAAAAAAATATCTTCCAGCAGGAAAAGGCTGAGGTGCTGCCATTCCTGCAGATTAAGCAGCAGCCGGCAGAGATTGCTTTGCCATTTTGTGAAAAGAAAAACTGTATTGATCTGGATATTCAAACCATTCAGACGCAGGATCCATGGCTGAACCAGTGGATTGCCAAAAGTCAGGCCAAGGTGATTCAGGACCAGATCGGGCTGAAACAGGACATGAGCCTGCAGCAGGCAGTGAATGCCTATGTGAAAAAATCTGATGCCTGGCAGGCCGAGTTTGCCAAAAATCCGGCCTATGAACTGGCGCTGTATACCCGGCTGGCCTATCAGCGTAACCAGTATGTGTTATTGCAGATAGGGGTGGATAGTCATCAGGAAACGGTAAAAGTTAAAGAGCGTTATTATTTTTTCGTGGCTGATCGTCAACAGCAGCAGGCTTTAACCGCACTGGATATTATTCAGCCCGAGCAGCAAACCGCGATGCATGCAATCGTGCAGCAGGCCTATCAGCAATGGCTGAAAGAACAGAGTACAGAGGTGCAAAATACCGCACCGAAAACCTTATATTGGGGACAGGCCGACTGGTTCTTTGATCATGAAGGTATGGGGCTGCATTATCGCACCCATGAAATTGTGAAAGATGGAACACAGCTTGATATTTACTTAACGAAAGCACAAACTCAACAAGTTGTAAAAGCTGAAATTTATTCGCGCATGTTTTAATAATCAGAACATCCGCTTTGAATCTGAGATGCACAAAAGGCAATAAAGGTTATTCAATGTTAAAGCAAAAAACAGCATGGGTGATGAGTGTCTTGGCTGTGTCCATGGCATTGACCGCATGTCAGCCCAAAAATAATGAACCGAAACAGGAACAGCAGGCGCAGGCCCCAGAAGTTGAACAGCAGGCGCTAAAACTGATTGGTGAGCCGGAAAAGCTGCAGCTGAACTTGCCGGAATGTGAAGGCAAGAACTGCCCGGAGCTTTCTGTTGAGCGTTTGCAGAGTAACCAGCCTTTTGTTGATGAGCAGATTGATCAGTACATTCTTAAAGAACTGAACCAGACCCTAGAAATTGCTCCGGCAGATAAACCTCTGAATGTTGAAGCACCAGCCTCTGCGGCAGAGCCAGCTTCCTCGGCACAGGCACTGACGCAAATTCCAACGCCAAAACAGAAACTGGAACAGCAGGTGCAGCCCTTTATTGCGGCCTTCTTAAGTCTGGATCAGGAAATCAAGGCGCTGAGTGCCAATCATCAGATTAGCCTGATGATTAAACCAAAAATTTTAAATTCGGAAGGGCCACTGGCCACCGTGGTGGTAAATAGCAGCAGCTATCTGGGCGGTGCACATGGCGCTACTGCACAAACCTATTTTAATTTTGACCTGGAGCAGAAAAAGCAGGTCAAACTGGTTGACATCTTGCAGCCGCAGCAACGAGCTGCATTGGAAGCTGCCGCCTATGACGCCTTTAAACAATGGGTGGTAGACAGCAAACTGGCCAATAATGTTGCCGAATATGAGCAGGCCTGGAAATTCAAGCTGTCGGATAATTTCTATCTGGGGCAGCAAGGCCTGATTCTGCAATATGCCGAATATGAAATTGGACCGTATGTGGTCGGTTTGCCACGGCTGATGATTCCTTATGCAGAGCTACAGCAGGTATTGAAAAAACCGTATTTGCCGGCACCTGAAGCGCCAGCCAGCGAAGCCACTACAGCAGCTGCGTCCAGCACTGACGCGAAAACCATCTAATGGCATTGGCACTGTTTGATACCCATACCCACTTTGATGTGGCGGATTTTGATGCCGATCGGGAGCAACTGGCCTATCAGGCGAAGCAGGCGGGTGTCGAACAGCTGATTCTAATTGGCTTTGTGCAGTCGCGTTTTCAGCAGTTGCTGGATACTCATCAATGGTTGAACCGGTTAAGCCAAGCGCCGCGAAGCCATCTGGCACCGGGATTACATCCGTTTTATATCGAGCAGCATCAGCCGCAACATCTGCTGGATTTAGAACAGTTATTGCGTGAACAGGACTGCGTTGCGGTTGGTGAAATTGGCCTGGATACCTTTTTAAAGCAGCATAAACAGCCCGAGCTGTATCAGAAACAGCAAAAGTATTTTACCGCCCAGCTGGAGCTGGCACACCAGTTTCAGCGTCCGGTATTGCTACATATTCGTAAATCCCATGCCGATGTGCTGGCGCTGCTAAAACAGCAGAATTTTAGCTATGGCGGAATTGCCCATGCCTTTAGTGGCGGTGTTGAAGAAGCCAAAGCCTTTATCAAACTGGGTTTTAAAATTGGCGTGACCGGACAAATTACCAATCCGAATGCCAAGAAACTGCATCGGGTGGTGCAGGAATTAGGCCCAGAACATCTGGTGCTTGAAACCGATTGTCCGGATATGACACCGCTGTGCTGCCAGTCCTCGACCGAGCAGCGCACCCGCAATACGCCGGCCAATTTGCCTTATGTACTTGAAGGGCTGGCGCAAAGCCTGCAGATGGAGCAGACAGCACTGGCTGAGATGATCTGGCAGAATTCGTTACAGGCTTTACATCTGGCCTAAAATTTAAATCTCTCGCTGCTGTTGCGCCGTGCAAAAATCCTCCAATCTCACACGCCATGTGAAAAAACCGTTAAAATAAGCCCTCCTGTATAAGATTTGATTGTGCAATGACTGAACTGCTCCAAGATGATGAATATGACCGCCGTTTTGCCGGTGTTGCCAAAATTTATGGTGAGGACAGCTTTCAGTATTATGCCAACAGTCATGTCATGGTGATTGGTATCGGCGGGGTCGGTTCCTGGGCGGTTGAAGCCTTGGCACGAACTGGTATTGGTGAGCTGACCCTGGTGGATATGGATGTGGTGGCCGCTTCCAACATCAACCGGCAATTACCGGCCATGAGCAGCACTTTGGGCCATGAAAAAATTGAAATTATGGCCGAGCGTTGCCGTGCTATTAATCCACGCATCAAGATCAACCTGATTGATGATTACCTGACCCCGGACAATGTCAAAGACCTGCTGGCGCATACGCCCGATGTGGTGCTGGACTGTATTGATGATGTCAAAGCCAAGCTGGCGCTGATGCTGTATTGCCGCTTTAATAAAGTGCCGCTGATTGTGTCCGGCGGTGCCGGCGGTAAACTCGATCCGCTGAAAATTCGTGTGGCTGATTTATCTAAAACCGAACAGGACCCGATGCTGGCCAAATTGCGTGCCCAGTTGCGTAGCAAAGGCATCTGTAAAAAGCCGAAAGAGAAGTTCGGGATTACCTGCATCTATTCAATTGATAATCCGTTTTCCAGTGCTGATGTCTGTGCCAGTGCCGGGCTGCGCTGTGGTGGCTATGGTTCGGCGGTAGTGGTTACTTCCAGTTTTGCGATGGTGGCCGTGGCCGAAGTTCTGAAAAAACTCGATCAGCTAAAAGCCAAACAGGCATAATCCGGTTACGATCTGATTCTAAAAAAAGCCCTCAATTGAGTAATGCCAGTCAGTTAAGCAAATATTAGAAAAATGTAGTAAAAATGAGTGTATGTAAATACGCTCATTTTTTTATGTCTTTATCTGAACATTTAGAATCCACTCTTGAACATTCTCTCCCATCACTCAACCATTTTTGTGAACTTATTGATTTAAATTGGATTGAAACAAGCCTGCATCAAACAGGTAAGGCATCGATCAGAAGGAGAAAATTACCTGCTGAGCACGTGGTTTGGCTTGTTCTTGGGCTTGCCTTGTTTCGCAATCAACCCATCAGCTATGTGGTAGAACAATTAAAAC
>NZ_VPBA01000030.1:0-45165 GCF_013418945.1 Acinetobacter sp. YH12112
CCACACATTGAAGCTTTATATCAACGATTATTAAGCCAGGGTAAAAATAAAATGTGTGCTTTAGGTGCTGCAATGCGCAAGCTTATACATCTGTGTTATGGCGTTTTAAAACATCAGACTGCCTATCAAAGAGATTATTTATTGGTCGAATAATCTCAAAACCTGATTGACTACCAAGACGGTATCTCAGGTCTTCGCTCCAAACCACTTGCTGTGAAGCCAGATCAGTGACGGTCACCTGGCCCTGGAAGCTGGTAGTGACCAGGAACTGACCAGCTACTACCGGATCGCCATCAATATCATTTAAACGCTGAATATCGGAGCGACCTTCACTGATGGCCACACGGCGCTGCATACGCGGCGTACCGGTCACCACATCAATTGCATAAATATAAGCATTGGCGGTTGCTACCAGCACGGTACGCGGATCAACCGCTACCGGTGCAGCGCTACCACGCAGGCTAAACTGGACATTCGGCAAATTGTAAGTCCACATTTGCTGGCCAGTCGCCAGGTTATGCGCATAGACAATACCATCATTGCTGATGGTCACCACACGGTTGGCATGCACCAGCGAAGGTGCCAGAATGGCGCCAGTCAATTGTGCGGTCCATTTTTTCTCACCTGTAGCCTGATCCAGTGCAAACAGTTGGCCTTTCTGATTCCCAACAATCACCAGACCTTCTGCCGCTTCTACACCTGAGCTGAGCCCCTGTTTGCTGACTTCGGTCTGCCACAAACGCTGCTTGCCACGATAGGCTGCTACTTCACCTTTAGGATCAATATTAAATACCACGCCATTATCGACATCTAGCTGTAAACGCAGCGGATCTTCTTCAGCAGTCGATGAGGTGTTTTGAGAAAATACAGGCACCAGGGTTTTGGCCTGTTGCAGTTTTGGCAAAGGATTCGGTTTTACTTTTTCAACTTTAATGCTGTTGCTTGAACAGCCAACCAATGCAAGGCTTAAAACAGTTAGTGCAAACGGGATCTTATATTTTCTATTCATTCAGTTTCATCCACTTGTGTGTCGATTACAGGACGTTCAATTTCAGGATCATCAACTAAAACGCCGACACTTTCGAGTTTAATTTGTAAAATTTGACGTTCCTGTTGACGTTCAAGTAACGCATTCCATGCGTTCTGATACGCTTTTTTGGCATTTTCAATATCATTTTTCGCCACGTACACATCACCACGCGCTTCTTCAGCTGTTGCTTTAAAGGCAGGATCGTTGACGGCAGACAAGGTTTTCAGTGCCTCATCATATTTCTTTTGTGCCAATTGCGCATAGGCCAAACGCAGTTTTAATACCTGCATTAAGCCGGCATCATCGACTTTAGAATTTTCAACTTTCTTTAAGGCTTTTTCTGCACCGGCATAATCGCCCTGATCATAGGCCAGTTTCGCCATTAAGAACTGGGTCTGAATGGCCTGGACGGAATCTGGTGCTTCTTTCACAATCTTATCGGCCGTGGTTGACAGATTCTGGAAAGCTTTGTCATCGCCTTCAGCCGCACGCGCCTCGTCCATCAGTTGCTGGACTTTGGCGGTGTTGGTCTGATCTTCAGCCAGGTTTTTCTTCTGCCAGTATTGCCATCCGAAAAAGGCAATCAGCGCAATCAAAATCCCGCTAATAATTGCAGAACCATATTTCTTAGCGAATGATTTTAAATGATCAAGTTGTTCATCATCACTTAATGCGCTCATTGAATTACCCTTTTCCTTATATTCTTTGGCTTATTTTGAAGAAAATTTTTCAATCATAAATGGCACAATCTCTGCCACAGCTACATCCAACTGCTCGGCAGTGGCCAGTTCTTTAACGGCGAAGCGCTGGTTTTCCCACTCACGCTCACCCAGAATTAAAGCATACAGTGCACCCGACTGGTCGGCTTTTTTCATCTGGCTTTTCATCGAGCCTTGTGAGCCGACTTTCAGGCGAATGGCACTACCACTGGCTTCAAGCTGGTCACGAATCTGCTCTGCCAGCACCAGTGCTTTACCTTGTGATGCCGGATCGGCCACCAGGAATACTTCACAATCGCGGCTTGGGCTGTTGTCTTCGACCTGTTCCAATAGAAGCAATAAACGCTCCATGCCCATGGCAAAACCAACTGCCGGAACCGACTGTTCTGGCTTGCCTTTTAACTGCCCCACCAGACCATCATAACGGCCGCCGGCACACACTGTCCCCTGTGAACCCAAATGGGTGGTGGTCCATTCAAATACAGTTTTGTTGTAATAATCCAGACCACGGACCAATTTTTGATTAATCACGAAGCTGACACCGGCATCAGTCAGATACTGCTGCAACAGGGCAAAATGCGCCATGGTGTCTTCACCCATAAAGTCGTGAAGTTTTGGTGCATTTTCCAGGATGCTTTGAGTTTTGGCATCTTTAGAGTCCAGAATACGCAGCGGGTTGGTGCTTAAACGGCGCTGAGAATCTTCATCGAGATCGGCTTTGTGCGTTTCCAGGAACTCAACCAAGGCGGCGCGATACGCGGCACGTTCATCTGACTCACCTAAAGTATTCAGTTCAAGTTGAACTTTATCTGCAACGCCCATACGTTTCCATAAACGCGCGGTCATTAAAATCAGCTCGGCATCCATATCTGGGGTAGCGACACCAAAAGTTTCCACACCAAACTGATGGAACTGGCGATAACGGCCTTTTTGCGGTTTTTCATAACGGAACATTGGGCCGATATACCACACGCGAGGCGTTGCACCGCGCAGCAGGTTATGCTCAAGCATGGCACGTACACAGCCTGCCGTACCTTCCGGACGTAAAGTCAATGACTCTGGCGGATTGCCTTTGTCCAGGAAGGTGTACATTTCTTTTTCAACGATATCGGTTGCATCACCAATGGAACGCTTGAACAGATGGGTCTGCTCAACCATCGGCAAACGGATTTGCTGATAACCATAAGCATCCATAAGACTGGACAGATGCTGTTCCAGACGTCTCCAAGCCGGGGTCTGGGTTGGGAGAATGTCATTAAAACCTTTGATTGCGACGATTGAACTCATGATCTACTCAGAAAAACCTGTGCGAATAATCTCTTTTGACTTAGCTTCTTCAAGCTCTTTAACACGTTGACGAACCATTGTTTCGATTTCATCAACCAATTGATTGGTATCAATTAAATGGCTCTTTTCACCATTACGATACACCAGTGAACGCGGACTTGCACCTACCACGCCAATATCAGCTTCTTTGGCTTCGCCCGGACCGTTAACTTTACAGCCAATCACCGACACATCCATTGGAGTGCGGACATCTTCCAGACGCTCTTCCAACATCTGCATGGCTTTAATCACGTTAAATTCCTGACGTGAACAGCTTGGGCAGGCAATGAAGTTAATGCCATTAGAACGCAGGCCGAGCGATTTTAAAATATCAAAGCCAATTTTGACTTCTTCTTCCGGCTCTGCTGCCAGGGAAATACGCATGGTGTCGCCAATGCCTTCCATCAGCAGGCCACCTAAGGCAATCGCTGATTTCACCGAACCGGTCCGATAGATTCCCGCTTCAGTCACACCTAAATGTAGCGGATTATCAATTTGCTGCGACAGCAAACGATAGGCATCCATGGTTAAAAATACATTCGATGCTTTCACCGAGACCTTAAATTCCTGGAAATCCAGACGGTCTAAAATATCAATATGGCGCATGGCCGATTCAAGCAAGGCTGCACCGGTCGGCTCGCCGTATTTTTTTTGAATATCTTTTTCCAGTGAACCGGCATTGACCCCAATCCGCATGGAAATATCATGATGTTTGGCCGCAGCCACCACTTCACGGATTTTCGCTTCCGAACCGATATTACCCGGGTTAATCCGCAGACAGTCAGCACCGAAATCGGCCACAGCCAAAGCAATTTTATAGTCGAAGTGAATATCAGCCACCAAAGGAACAGAGACCTGCTTACGGATTTCACCAAAAGCCTGTGCGGCTTCCATGCTTGGTACCGATACCCGCATGATGTCTGCACCAGCATCAACACAGCGCTGAATTTGCGCAACCGTTGCAGCGACATCACAGGTTTCGGTATTGGTCATACTCTGAATGCTGATTGGCGCATCACCGCCCACATAGACTGAACCGACACGAATTTTACGGGTTGGACGGCGTCGAATTGGATTCTCAATCATGATTTCGCTCTACTCTGTGCCATTAAGGCGACAAACGGAATTCCGCTTTGCCATTGACGGTATATGGAGACAATGAAATATTTTCATTGTTTAGACTTAATGACACTGCGGTTGCATCATCTAAACGAATCTGAAATGGTGCCTCACCAGTTAAATTCAAGCTGGACGCCTGACGGCCAGTGGCCAGCACCTTCCCGGTCGAATCCACAATATGAACCGACGTCGGACGGTTAAAGCTTAAAGACAGCTGATCGCCGGTCACGGCACTGCTGTTGTCTAAATTAATAATTTCGACATCAGACATTGGCACAATATTCTGCTCAGTGTCGCTCGACTGCGAAGATGACCAGTTTTGCACGGCCGCGATGATAATCCAGATTAAGGCCAGTGCCACTACCGCCAGCGCAATACGTTTTAACCATTTGCGGTTACGGTCACGATTCGAGCCAGGCAGTTTGCCCATAATTTTAATTGGGGAATTATTCAGGGCATGATTCGGCAGCATGCCGGTATCATTGGCATAGATTTCATCAAAACGCTGGATGATACTGGTGGCATCGACTTTTAAATATTTGGCGTAGGTGCGGTAATAACCCTTGATAAAGGTCGCTTCAGGCAGTGACTTGTATTCATCCTGCTCCAGCGCCGTCAGGGTTTTGACCGGAATATTCAATTCTTGCGCCACATCTTCAAGCTCAAGCTTCTGATTTTGACGGATTTGACGCAGATACTCACCTGGGCGTTGGATATTTCCTAATGCATTGGGCGCTACATTTGTATTTGATTGCGGTGAATTAGGATTTACTTCCATACGGCCTCAGTACTGTGCTGTAATTGCAAATAACGTTGATATTCCTGGCTTTCAGGGAACAATGCCCGAAGCTGATTGACCAGCACCTGCTGTCCCAACTGATCGCCATTTGCTCGTGCAACACGGATCCCAATCCACAATGCACGCGCACCTTGATTTTTTTGTCCCACAGCACGCACAAACTGTTCATACATTCTGGATGCTGCAGGAGTCTGCTGGTTGAAATAAAAAATTTCCGCCAACTCTAACATTGAAACATAGGAGTCACGGTTCGCCTGCAGAGCCTGCTTGAATGATTTTTCAGCATTCGCCATATCGCCCAGTTTCAGGTAAATCCGCCCCACGTTTTCCAATGCACGAAAACGTTGATCATAACCGAGTGTTGCCCCGGCAATACTCAGCTGTTCAATGGCATCATTATAGCGTTCAACCTGATACAAATACGTACCATAGTTGTTACGCGCCTGCGCATTGTTCGGATCGGCAGAGATGGCACGCTTAAAATACGTATCGGCCTTCTCCAGATTCAGCTTGCTTCCTTCTTGCTGTAGCAGCACGCCCATCATCATATTGGCCATGGAATCACGCGAATCTGTTTCCAGCGCCTGATCCAGGGCACGTTTGGCCGAGTCTAAATCACCCGATTTTAAATACTCGGCCGCCAGCTGGGTACGCACCTGAATTGCCTTTTCCGGATCTTTCGGACTTAAAGTAGGAGTTGTGGTTTGACAGCCGGTGCTCATCCATGCAGCCACACACAATGTGCTGATGGTTGTGAATTTATACATCAACTTAGTCAATGGACCTCTCCCCCTAAATTTAATTATCCTTGAGAGCGCATAATTTCATTTCGCTCTGCAACTTTCTTTTTCCATTGTTCCGCACGACGGGTACGGTCTGCCACCTGTCCCACCAGCTGGCCACACGCTGCATCAATATCATCACCGCGTGTCTGACGAATCGTACACACAAATCCGGCATCAGACAAAGTTTTTTGGAAAGAAATAATCCGGTTCCGGCTTGAACGGCCATATGGCGCATGCGGGAACGGGTTAAACGGAATTAAATTGATTTTGCTTGGCAGGTCTTTGAGCAGCTTGATCATCTCTTTGGCATGTTCAATGCTGTCATTCACGCCATCGAGCATGACATATTCAATGGTCACGTGCTTACGCGCACTTTCGTTGCCATCTTTTTTGATATAACGCTGGCAGGCTGCAATCAGCTGTTCCAGTGGATATTTCTTGTTGATTGGCACCAGCTCATTGCGCAGTTCATCGTTGGTGGCGTGTAAAGAAATCGCCAGCGCGACATCAATATCTTCAGCCAGCTGGTCAATTTTTGGCACTACACCCGAGGTCGACAGCGTTACACGGCGTTTTGACATGCCATAGGCGAAGTCATCCAGCATAATACGCATCGAGTTTAAGACCGCATCATAGTTCAGCAGCGGCTCGCCCATGCCCATCATCACCACGTTCGTCACCGAACGCTCACGATCCGCGATAGGCACATCTTCCATATAGGAATAGTTTGCCATCCACAACTGACCAATAATTTCCGCTTGGGTTAGGTCACGTTGGAAGCCCTGTTTACCAGTTGAGCAAAATGAGCAATCCAGTGCACAGCCCACCTGTGAAGAAATACACAGGGTCTTACGTGAACCAGTTTTATCTTCTGCTGGAATCAGTACGGTTTCAACCAGTGAGCCTTCCCCATCACCCACACGGAATACCCATTTACGGGTACCGTCTTTGGAGAAGTTTTTATGCACCACTTCTGGCGCTTTAATTTTACAAATCTTTTCCAGCTTTTCACGCAGCTTGCCTGAGATATTGGTCATCTCAGAAAAATCAGTCACGAAATACTGGTGAATCCATTTCATCACCTGCCCGGCACGGAATTTCTTCTCACCCATATCTTCGAAGAATTTTTCCATTTGCGGACGTGACATGCCAAGTAAGTTCACTTTCTCCACAGTTTTTTCCTGTGCAGGAGCGGATGGAGTGTGTTGCTGTGCATCAGAAACGGCTGATACAGCGACTGCTTCAGTACTCATGTGTGTTACCTAAACCATGTCTAAAGATGAAAGGAGAAGCTCAATATGTGAGCAAAGGATTATTCAGAGAATAAAAAAACCAGATAAGTATAATAACACTTATCTGGTTTGAATACTGCGTATTAACGAGTACGTGGAGCAATCTCAGTTTGAGCGAAGAAGTAGTTAATTTCGCGGTCAGCAGATGCTACAGAGTCAGAACCGTGAGCAGCGTTTTCGTCGATGCTTACAGCGAAGTCTGCACGGATAGTGCCAGGAGCCGCTTCTTTAGGGTTAGTTGCGCCCAGGATTTCACGGTGAGCAAGAACTGCGTTTTCACCTTCAAGAACTGAAACAACCACTGGACCAGAAGTCATGAACGCAACTAAGTCAGCGAAGAAACCACGTTCTTTGTGCTCAGCGTAGAAGCCTTCAGCTTCAGCTTGAGTCAAGTGTTTCATTTTAGTTGCAACGATTTTAAGACCCGCTTTTTCAAAACGTGCGAAGATTTCGCCGATTACGTTTTTAGCAACTGCGTCTGGTTTAACGATAGATAATGTACGTTCGATAGCCATGATTGGCTCCTTAAAGTCAAAGTTGACAGAAATTTTGCCGCATTATACCGAAAAATGGGCTTTTTTCTGCGTTTAATCTGTAAAAAAATCGGTTTTTTGAGGTCGCTGTTAACGTGCTTCGTCAATCCATGCCATTTGAATGGCTTCTAACAGACCTTCGGTTGACTTGGTCGGATCATCTTCAAAATCTGGAAGTGCACAAACCCAGGCATGCAGGTCAGTAAAACGGATCCATTGCGGATCGACATCTGGATGTGCTTCATACAATTCAATAGCGATATCGATGCTATCTGTCCAACGTAAACCCATGTCTATTCCTAAGGCAGTTTAGTGTGATGCACTACTTTAGCAAATTTTGCAAATGCTGTACCAGCTTTGACAGGCCGTACCGCCGGTGAATGGGCTATAGCGCAATTTCCAGATACGGCGCAGCCGAAATAATGCAGCTGGCCACCAGACCGCCAATTAGTGCACCGACCGCCACATCACTTGGATAATGCAGCCCCAGCACCATACGTGATAGCGCCACCAGAATGGTAAAAGGTAACATCAACACCAGCAGTAGCGGCTGAATATAGCCCAGCACTGTGGTAATCATGACCGCATGCAAAGTGTGACCGGAAGGAAAACTAAAGTGATCAAGCGGACGCTCGCCCAGGCGGATCACCTGATGTACCTGATAAGGACGGGGACGCACCGTTTTGCTTTTAAGCAGTTTATAGATGCCCGTACCGACCGATCCACCTAACAGCAAGTAGATAATCTGTAATCCATACAGCAGACCCTGCCATAACCAGACTGTGGCCAACATGACATACCAGAATAAACCGTCGCCTAAGCGGCTCACCACTTTAAAGAAATAAGCCACCCGTTCGGAGTGGGAAAAATGATTGAGATACAAACAGCCTTTCAAGTCGAGATCAAGTATTCTTATTTTTGCATTTTTAAGTTTCATTCTATGCTCTCCTTTAAGCTTGAGCTTAAAATCTAGGTCGTCATATGCGACTCCTGCACCACCCGATAAAGTGCCTGTTCAAATTGTTGGATCGGATATTGCCAGCCGATATGCTGGGTAGATTCACGGGCTTTTTTACCCATCTGTCTTAATACTTTTGCGCTTGGTAACTGATAAATCGAACGCATAATTCCGGCGACATCACCCAGTGGACTAAGCCAGCCGGTTTCATCTTGCTTGACATGCAAATTGGCACAAGCATAGTCATACGCCACGACTGGCAAGCCGCTGGCCATGGCTTCAAGCACCACATTACCAAAGGTTTCTACCTGACTGGCAAAGACAAACACATCGGCACTAGCATAAGCTTCAGCCAGTTTTTGTCCGCTTAAGCTGCCCATAAAAATGACTTCGCCATCGGTGTTCAGCCCTTCCAGACGTTTCAGGTCCGGACCATCGCCTACTACCACCAGCTTGGTTGGATATTTGGCAATGGACTGCATGGCCCGATAGGCATCAATCACCACATTCACTTCTTTTTCTGGCGACACCCGGCCCACATAAATCAGCACCCGGGTCTGTTCATCGGCGCCCCAACGTAAACGTAAGGCTTCTGAACGATGTTGCGGTGAGAACCTGTCGACGTCGACCCCACGACCAACGACCACCAGTGGGCCTTCCACACCAAACTGGCGTAAAGACTGCTCGGTATCGGTACTGGGTACACAGGTCAGTTGCGTATTGTTATGGAACCAGCACAGATAACGCTGGATCGGTTTAACCAGAAAAGCCAGGTCAAAAAAGCGGCTAAAGTCCTGAAAGGCAGAGTGGAAGCCGCTAGACACCGGAATCTGCTTGGATTTTGCCACCTGTAACGCAGCCAGACCCAGCGGCCCTTCGGTCACCACATGCACGATATCTGGCTCAAACTCATCCATGGCAGTGGAGAGTTTATAAAGCTGTGGCCAGCCAAACTGCAGATGACCATATTTCGGAATAGACTGCGCCTTGACCAGACATTCTTTGTTGGGACTAAAATCGGTACAAGGTTGTTTTTGTTCAGGACGAATCAGTAGAATTTTATGTCCCAGTTTTTGCAATCCTTTGCACAGTTGTAATAATGAATTGGCTACACCATTAATTTCTGGCGGCCAGGTTTCTGTCACTAACGCAATTCTTAAACGAGGTCGCACCAGCTCTTCAATTTCAATGACTTCATTAATCGCGTTTTTTTGTTTTTCCTGTTTAAAATAAAATTTAAAATTCTCAGGAATATTAGGCGACTTTAATACCAGTGTGCGTGAAGACGCTGACATCCGCGTATTCCTCTGTTGTTGTTGTCTGCCCAGCATAATCCTTACAGTTTGCAGTTTTATGATAAATTCATGAAATTAATTTCATACTTGTATCAAACTCGTGGTATTGCACCCGCCTGGTTAGAGCCTTGGAAAAATATTCGATATTTCCAATATTTAAAGCATAATTAAAACATCAAATTAATATATAGACTGTCCCGGTATACACCGGCAGGTGTTCTTGCCGTTGGACGTTCCATTAATTGTACCAACACCACAAATTTATCTTGACCAGTGGGAGCCTGACTAAGCGGAACATTCCAGCGTGAAGAGCTGGCACCACTAATATTCATCTGGGTTCTGAGCTTATAATTCTTCTCATTCACCAGATAACTGCTGCCTGTACTATTCACCAGATTTCGGCTATTAAACTTAATGGCATAACGACTATCACAATTCACCGAAAAGGAAGTCGCAGCCTGACTTAAATAAGAGGCATTCAAATTTAATTGGGTTGCCGTTAAACGCTCGATTTGGCATTGTCTCGCATGTGCCAGAGACAGACTGCTGCTGATACAACAGACTAAAAACAGTACACTCGCTTTCATTACCCCTACTCCTTTTATTTACACACAAGTTCAACTGGTACAGTTATATCTTGTGCCTGAGCTGAAACCTGTAATACAGCACTACAGGTTTGCGCCTCTCGGGTTTTAATCCGGACACTATAATTCCCTGGAATCAAGCCATATAAAGTGACCGTTCCATCCGAACCAATCGGATAAACCTCGCCACCTTCATTGTTAATATGCAGCTCTGATCCCGGTACAAAACTGCGATTTTGGACATCTACCGGCCGGATACGAACCTGTTTAGCATGGAAAACCGGGAAATTGATTTTGTAGCCGCGCTGGTTTAACGCGGTAATTTGTTTACTTGAATAAAGAATTTTATCTTCGATAGGTAACTGGTTTTCATCAAAGGCGATGTCGTATTTCACATAAGGAATAATGTCATGCACAAAGGCATAGCCGTCTTTGTTGGTTTTATCGACATAAACCAGTGAGCGTAGAATATCAATATCTTGATAATCCCCGACTTTGACCAAACCAAAAGCATGTTCAACAATTTTGGTAAAACTTAACTGATTACCCAGCCAGACAACAGCACCACGATAAGCCAGTTGCGAGTCACGCGTTTCCTTGCCCTGAACATGGTAAAAATCTAGATCACCTACCTTGGTTTTCAGCAGGCCATTTACATTATAAAGTGTGTCATCATTGCGATGATTCACACCGACAGCATAGTCAAAGCCGACCTGACTCGAGTCACTTTTCACTAGCTGCAGGTTGGTGTTCTGGTCTGCAGACTGACTAAAATAGACGGATTTATCATTATCAAAATTATAACTAAGAGATAATATCCCGCCAGAATCTTTACGATCGCCAAAAGCATTGAAATAACTGAGCCCGACAGCAAATCGGCGTCCAAAATTCCGGTTAAATCCGACATTGATCACCCGCTGGTTCTGCTGTTCAAATTCAGGATGATCATAGTATTTCTGTTCAGCATAGTTCAGATTAATATTGTGCACATAAGGCACATTGGTCAGCCCTAAATACACCAGATTTTCAAATTTTGGATAATTCGAAACATTGTCCAGATCATCGCCTAAAAACTTAAAATCCCGTTCGGTATACTTGGAACTGGCACCCAGTGAAAAATTCCCGAAATCTTTGCTGGCGGATAAACCATAGGAATAGTTCATCTGATTCCGGTCATCATGCGAGGCCATGACCACACTGTCTACAATTAAAATATTACTGATGGCCTGAGTCCACATAACCCCTGCATTCTGAATATCTTCACTATAGGACAGGTTGGTTCC
Organism: Acinetobacter sp. YH12112; assembly: GCF_013418945.1. Lineage (NCBI taxonomy): Bacteria > Pseudomonadati > Pseudomonadota > Gammaproteobacteria > Moraxellales > Moraxellaceae > Acinetobacter > Acinetobacter sp. YH12112. The sequence goes on from NZ_VPBA01000030.1 coordinate 11,724, forward strand.
CAAGGTGGTTGCGTTAGACAGCCCCCTGCGGTAAAAGCCATTAACAAAGAAATCCCGATAATCGCTACTGTCCAGATTGTAGTTATAACGCAGCTTACCTAAGGCAATATTATATTCATTCAGGCCATCACGTAATAAACGGTTAGTGACCAGCACTGGAAAAGTTTGCACACTGCGATTACCTAAAACATCTTCAACTACAATTTGTGCATCACCCGCCTGCTGAATTTGCGCCCCTGTTTCCAGCATGTAATCACCCGGGCTGACTTTCTGGCTATAAATACTCACCCCGTTAATAAACAGCTCAACAGTAGATGGAATACGCGCGCTACCCTGTAAGGTTGGAATATTCCAATAGACAAAACTTGGTCGCTCGGTGTAGTTGGTTCCCCAGTTTAAACCGGCAAAACGCAAAGAGTTAATTAACGGGTTATAGGTTGTTGTGGTGTCGCCCAGGGTTAGACGGGTCATGCTTTCCGGAAATTCCAGATCAAAACTGCTATTTAAACGTACCACCTGCTCCTCGACAGAGGTATTCTGATACAGCACCGAATTCTTGAGAATCCAGTAATCTTTAAAGATCCCCAACTCGGCCAGACCACTATAAGCTTCATTTGAATCGCTGTTGGCATAGACCCAGTCATAATTCATAAAGCCACCAAAACTGGCTTTTTCAGGAATCACTTTCTGGTTAAAAACGTTTAAATCGGATTGAAAATAGTGAGTGGGGATGGTTAATTTAATGGACTGCGATGAACTATCAAAAACCGCTTGAATATCGCCTTCACTGACCAGACAGAAATCCGCACGCTGCTGATGTTTCTTTAACTTCTGCACTTGAATTTGCCGTTCGGACAGCACATCACAACCCATATAATAATGCTGCCCTTCTGTGATTAAAATAATATCAGTATGATGATCAAGTTCATTAATCCACAGATTGGCAAGACTTTCTTCTACCGGATTTTCATTCGCATTCGCTGCGAAGCTAAATAAAATATGAACAACAATAAACCACCGATTTTTTATATTCATCGCAAATTCCCCCTATACCGCTAGTCCGAGAATTTAAGCTCCACCATGTTATCGTTCTTATCCGTAAAAAATTGGACAGTATACTTTTTTGGATCTGCAATCTTGGTTCCATTTAACTCATAGCTGTAATTCATTTTGGCCAATAAGTAAGCCATAGTATCGGCCTTAAACACTTCCTTCTTATTGGCATCAACAATCTTCAAATTATTAATCTGAACATGCGAATTGGCCTGATTTTGTGCAACCAGCCGGTTATTCTCAATATTAAATTTAACGTTCGTATCTTCCTGCTTACCGACAAATAAAGGCAGGTTAAAGCTGAGCAGAAAGTTAACTGAGGTTTCTTTCACGGCCTGTGGAATTTCTTCCACCAGAATGCGCCATGCACCCTCCTGATTACCGGTGAGTACCGACTCTAAAGGACGATTAAAACCAACACGGATAGTCTGTTTGCCATTCGGCTGCAGAATAAAGTTTTTGGGATTTAAAATAAGGGTGTCATCTGGTACTAAAACATTCTCACCATTGCCTTGTTGCGTCCATTTAAAGGCTTTAATTTCAAAAATTTTTGCTTCAGTTTCATCTGTAGATTCTAAAGTAAGCGTTGTGGTTCTTTGTTTAGCCTGACTGTTGATATACATCTGAACCGGGTCAATAGAAACACCTGCATAACTTGCAGATGCATAACACAGCGATGAAACTAAAAAGGCTATTATTTTTTTCATATTATTCCCCAGCTTTTATAACGAAAAAGCCTAACTTGGTCCGAAGACCAAGTTAGGCGAAACACTAAATTAGTAGAACACTTTGATTTTATAAGTGTCTGAATATGTACCTGCACGCTGGAATGGAGCTACTGCCGAGTTAGTAACCGAAACAGTATAGACATCATCTGCTAGACCAGCATGGTTACTGCTACCCCAAGCAATCGCACCACCACCTGTTTTTGTTGTTGTGATTGTAGTTGGAATACGTACTGTGCCATCATCTTCATGCTTAACATATGTACTTGCATTGGTACCATTGTTTGCAGTTGTAATATTTAATACATAGTGAGTATTACTTCTTACTGTATAGTTAGATGTTTTGGTACCACCGGCTTTGCTCAACTCAATTGCTGATCCGCCTTTAATTTCACATTTTTTTGGAACTTCTAGTTTAATTGGAATATCTTTTTCACAACCTAAAGTTGTACAGTTATTCCAGTTATGTTTACCACCTGGTTTACCAGCTGTTTCAGCTTCTGTTGCATAAATTGCTGATGAGCAAGTACCTGCAAATAATACCGCCATAGCTGTTTTAATTAATGTAGACATGTCGTGTTTCTCCATAACTTTAATATAAGAACCATTTTTCTAATCACTCACCCAAACCAGAATGTCTTTAGACTGATTAAAACCCGATCCTGAGCAAGTTCTTTTATTGTAGGTATTCCACAGAAAAAACCATCTATACGGGATTTTTCACACAAGGCTAAGTATTTATTTTTTAAAATTATTTTTCTTGCCTAATCGACTGTTTTTGGGCTAATTCTCTTTTTTTGGTGACCCAAATTCTCCTTGCTACTTGGGTCACTATTTTTAGGGAATTTTTTTCTAACCAGTTTTTTAAGATAAAAACAAATAGATGTTTTTTATAAAAAATATTAAATACCCTCAATAAACATTCCTTTACATTTATTACATTTTTTTTTAGTTTTCCTCGAAATATTGGAATTTTCCACCAAAAATTAGTTGAAATTTCACATATTATTAAGAAGCCTGACAATTTAAACAGATTATTTGATTGTTATTTTAAATATAAAATACTTAGTAATAGGGATAGCCTTATTCAATAAACTGTCAGGAAGAAATAATAAAATACATAAAGCACATCAGAAAAAACCAAAGCAGCCCAATCTGTTTTATTCCTGATTCATTTTTTACTTTTTTCGCATTTATTCATTTTTCACTCGACTTTTAATCTGAGTAAAAAATAATTCTTCTAAATAAAAGTATTTTTCAGCCAATTTAGTACCCCTATGCGATTAATTATCTCACTCAGTACAGTAGTTCTTTTTCATGCCGATGATCTGGCAGCGACGTCAATGCAGCGCCTTGAGTGAAGCGCAAGAAGTAGAAAAACAGTGTTTTGTATGAAGTACAAGGAAGAAAAGCACTCCTTTGAATGAAGCAAGGCACACAATATTAAATGTAAAAAAACCCACTCTAGTGAGTGGGTCTTCGCGTTCAAATCAAGTGATTCGAGAAATTAGTTCTTTTCTTTGTCTACGATTTTGTTTGCTTGAATCCAAGGTATGAGCAAGCTCAGAACACTGTTCTGAGTGAAGTGCAAGGAAAGAAAAGCACTGCTTTCTTTTCTTTAAGGCACGGAAGTTAACTTAACTCAGTAAGCTCTATTTTTAAATGACATAAAAAAGCCCCTGTGAAACACAAGGGCTTTTTGGCTCAGAAATTAGAACTTAGTTCTTTTCTTTATCAACGATTTTGTTTGCTTGAATCCAAGGCATCATCGCACGCAATTTAGCACCAGTCACTTCGATACCGTGAGCAGCATTTTGACGACGGCGAGCCGTCATAGATGGGTAGTTCAACGCACCTTCCTGGATGAACATCTTCGCGTATTCACCAGATTGAATACGTTTAAGCGCATTACGCATTGCTTCACGAGACTGTTCGTTGATGACTTCAGTACCTGTTACGTATTCGCCGTATTCAGCGTTGTTTGATACAGAGTAGTTCATGTCCGCGATACCGCCTTCGAACATTAAGTCAACGATCAATTTAAGTTCGTGTAGACATTCGAAGTAAGCCATTTCAGGCGCATAACCCGCTTCAACCAGAGTTTCGAAGCCCATTTTAACCAGTTCAACTGCACCACCACAAAGAACCGCTTGCTCACCGAACAGGTCAGTTTCAGTTTCTTCACGGAAAGAAGTTTCGATGATACCTGTACGGCCGCCACCTACGCCTGAAGCGTAAGAAAGTGCAAGGTTACGTGCATTACCAGAAGCATCTTGGTGAATCGCGATAAGATCAGGAACACCTGAACCACGTTGGTATTCAGAACGTACAGTGTGACCAGGTGCTTTAGGTGCAACCATGATTACGTCTAAGTCAGCACGTGGAACAACTTGGTTATAAAGAACAGAGAAACCGTGAGCAAATGCTAAAGTCGCGCCTTGCTTGATGTTTGGCTCAATCACGTCACGATAAAGTTGCGCTTGGAACTCGTCTGGAGTCAAGATCATCACCACGTCAGCTTGTGCAACTGCAGCAGGAACTTCAGCAACTTTAAGACCTGAATTTTCAGCTTTTTTCCAAGAAGCTGAACCAGCACGTAAACCAACAGTTACGTCAACGCCAGAATCTTTAAGGTTAAGCGCATGCGCGTGACCTTGTGAACCGTAACCAATGATCGCTACTTTCTTAGATTGGATGATAGATAAGTCGCAGTCTTTATCGTAAAAAATTTGCATTGCTGTCTCCGCTTAAATGCTTTTGATTCCTGTCCGCTAGGGCAATTTCATTATTCAGCTTGCTAGCGCCTCTCCCAGCCGAGAGAGGTGAATTCGTTGTTAAATTAAATAGTTAAAACTTTTTCGCCACGTGCGATACCCGATACGCCTGAACGCACCACTTCCAGAATGGTGTTCTCAGCCAACGCATCAATAAAGCCATCGAGCTTTTCTGTGGTACCGGCAATTTGAATGGTATAGGTCGTTGGTGTCACATCGACCACCTGACCACGGAAAATATCGGCAGTACGCTTGATTTCATCACGTGCTGAACCCAGTGCCTTGACTTTAATCAGCATCAGTTCACGCTCAATATGCGCACCTTCAGACAAATCTACCACTTTGACCACTTCAACCAGCTTGTTCAGCTGCTTGGTAATCTGCTCAATTTTGTGGTCATCACCATAAGTAGTGAGTGTCAAACGTGACAAAGTCGGGTCTTCAGTCGGTGCTACGTTCAGCGTCTCAATGTTATAACCACGTTGAGAGAACAAGCCCACTAAACGAGAAAGCGCACCAGCTTCGTTTTCAACGAGAACGGAAATAATGTGTCTCATTCTGTACGCTCCCCTTTTCCTAACCACATATCTTTCATGGACTGACCGGCAATCTGCATCGGATAAACGTGTTCAGTACGGTCAACCATCACGTTAATAAATACACATTTATCATTGATGGCCATGGCTTCAGCCAGCTTCGATTCAAGCTCATCGGCATGGTCAATCTGGATTCCCACGTGACCATACGCTTCCATCAGCTTGGCAAAGTCAGGTAAAGACTCTACATATGAGCTTGAGTGACGACCTTCATAGTTCATATCTTGCCACTGTTTTACCATACCCAAGGCACGGTTGTTCAGGCACAGAATTTTCACGTTCAAACCGTATTGCTTACAGGTCGACAGTTCCTGAATACACATCTGGATGGATGCTTCACCAGTAATACACACCACCTGCTGGTCTGGATACGCCAGTTTCGCAGCCATTGCATAAGGTAAGCCTACACCCATGGTGCCCAAGCCACCCGAGTTGATCCATTGACGTGGACGCTTATATTTGTAGTAAAGCGCACCAAACATCTGATGCTGACCAACGTCAGAAGTAATAATGGCCTCACCATTGGTCACTTTATCTAAAGCTTCAACCACCTGTTGTGGCTTCATGGTGCCATCAGTTGGCTTTTCATATTTCAGACCATGAACTTTACGCCATTCATTGATCTGCTCCCACCATGCTGCAATCGCTTCAGGATTTGGCTTCGACACATTCATCTGTTTCAGCTGTACCAGCATCTCCTGGAGTACAGGTTCAACTGCGCCCACAATTGGAATGTGCGCCATGATGGTTTTAGAAATTGTTGCCGGGTCAATATCAATATGAATGACTTTAGCATTCGGACAGAATTTTGCCGGATTGTTGGTGACACGGTCATCGAAACGCGCGCCGACACACAGAATCACGTCTGCATTGTGCATGGCCATGTTGGCTTCATAGGTACCGTGCATACCGAGCATGCCGATGAATTGCGGATCATCACCCGGGAATGCGCCCAAGCCCATTAAGGTATTGGTCACAGGATAACCCAGAATATGCGCCAGCTCAGTTAACTGTGCTGCGGCATTGCCCTGCACCACACCACCGCCTGAATAAATCACTGGACGTTTGGCATGAATCAGTTCATCAATCGCTTTACGGATTTGACCTGAGTGACCACGATGTGGTGGTTGATACGAACGCATCTTCACTTTTTCAGGATATTCGTAGGCAAATTTTTCTGCCGGATTGGTCGCATCTTTTGGAATATCAACCACAACCGGACCAGGACGGCCAGATGACGCGATATAGAATGCTTTTTTAATAATTGATGGAATTTCGCTGGCATGACGCACCTGGAAACTGTGTTTTACGATTGGTCGGGAAATCCCCACCATATCGGTTTCCTGGAACGCATCTTCACCAATTAAATGAGAAGCAACCTGACCTGACAGAATCACCATTGGAATGGAGTCCATATAGGCTGTTGCAATTGGAGTAACGGTGTTGGTTGCACCTGGACCTGAAGTCACCAGCACCACACCGGTCTTACCGGTTACGCGCGAGTAAGCATCAGCCATATGGCCTGCTGCCTGTTCATGGCGCACAAGGTAATGATTGATTTTGTCTTGTTGAAAGAACGCGTCGTAAATGTGTAAAACGGCGCCGCCTGGGTATCCAAATACATGTTCAACGCCTTCGTCCGCTAATGCACGAACGAGCATTTCACCACCAGATAAAAGTTCCAACGTGATTCACCCTAATCTTAATCACTGCGAAATGGGAGGCATTTGCAGCGTTTCATTAATTCATTGTTGCACTGTTATAGCACACATATTTCATAGTTTTCATCGCAATAGGAAAAATTTGTGATCTGATTGCTGATTGAGCAATATGAGATCTAAAAACATGTTGGGATAAACACGTTTCACAGCTTTGTTCAGCTTCTCGGCTAGAGAAGTTGCCCATTGCATGACATGACACTTATTCGAAGGGTGATCGATCTAAGGCATATAAAACTAAAGACAGCATTTTTGTAGTTTCGTCCCCTAAAGTCAAGTTTAAAAATTGGCTTTTTTCCTAAACTTGGCTGTGTGCCTGTTTTTTAAACATATCTAGTTTTCAAGCATTACATAGAAAAATTTAAATTTCCGTTATAAAACATGATATTTCATGTGTTTGCCTTTATTTCACATAAATTTTAAATATAAAATACATAAAAAAAATGAATGAATTTTATTAAATAAAAAATCGTTTATTTATAATTCACCCATCAAAATGGATCATTCTGCAGCAGTAAAATGGTTATTTCAGATACAACAGCCGAGGATATTCAGGCGCAGATTCATGCTGTTATTTTTCATCTTCCAGCCTAAAAATTAATCAACTTTGGCGCCAATTATTGCTAAGATAAACGCGCAGATTGATCAGCTGAATACAGCATGAGGATAACAAGATGAATCGCTCTATTTTAACTTGGGGATTATGTTCAGTAGTCGCACTGGCCAGCGCCAATGTGATGGCCAAACAGTACTACAAATGGGTCGATGCCAATGGTTCAACCCATTACACCACCACCCCGCCACCGAAAAATGCCAAGAAACACGGCAAAGTCGATACTTACGGCTGGCGCAACTCTGCCCCAACGACTTCAGCGCAAACGGCGGCAGCGAATAATACGCACAGTCCAACCACAGCACAGACAGCGAACACGCCAGCAACCGCTCCCGAGATGGATTCACAGCAACGTGAAGCCAATGCTGCCCTGCAGCAAGCCCAACAGGAACGTGCCAATCCGCAAGTTTTTTAAGTTTCTGCTTGCTCTGGCCTGATCAGTTAAATTTTTCCAGCAGAAACCGCCGCGCAAAATTCACTTTTCGCTGCATTTTGCGCTATGCTGTGCAACAAACTTTTAACCGTAATTCATTAATCCGTTTATGACTACTCATATTGACCCTGAATATCAAGCCAGTGCGATTGAACCTCAAGTCCAAAGCGACTGGGAAACTCGCAAAGCCTTTAAAGTTGCCGACACTGTAGAAGGTCCACGTCGTTATATCCTCTCGATGTTCCCTTACCCAAGTGGCAAACTGCATATGGGTCATGTGCGTAACTATACGATTGGTGACGTGATCAGCCGTTTCCACCGCTTAAAAGGCGAAACCGTACTGCAACCAATGGGTTGGGATGCCTTCGGTCTGCCTGCTGAAAACGCAGCCATTGCACACCAGGTTGCACCAGCAAAATGGACTTTTGAAAACATTGATTACATGCGTAATCAGTTGAAAAAACTTGGTCTATCGATTGACTGGGATCGTGAATTTGCAACCTGTACACCAGAATACTATCGCTGGGAACAATGGTTATTTGTTCAGCTTTATAAAAAAGGTCTGATCTACCGTAAACTTTCAACGGTGAACTGGGATCCAGTGGATCAAACCGTACTTGCCAACGAACAGGTTGAAAATGGTCGTGGCTGGCGTTCAGGTGCATTGGTTGAAAAACGTGATATTCCAATGTACTACTTCCGCATTACTGACTATGCGCAAGAATTACTGGACGACCTAGACACGCTGAAAGATGGTTGGCCACAACAAGTATTAACCATGCAACGTAACTGGATTGGTCGCTCACAGGGTATGGAAATTACCTTCCCTTCAGCAAATCCTGACGTGTATGCAGATGGTTTAACAGTCTTCACAACGCGTGCTGACACCTTAATGGGCGTGACTTATGTTGCAGTTGCAGCAGAGCACCCAATGGCGCTTAAAGCAGCTGAAAACAACCCTGAACTTGCTGCATTTATCGAAGAATGCCGTATGGGTTCAGTTGCAGAAGCTGATCTTGCGACTGCTGAGAAGAAAGGCATGGCAACAGGTCTTTCTGTAAAACACCCTGTGACAGGTGAAGAAGTTCCGGTTTGGATCGCGAACTATGTGCTGATGTCATACGGTTCAGGTGCGGTGATGGCAGTGCCTTCACACGATGAACGTGACTTCGAATTTGCCAATAAATATGGCCTCACCATCAAACAAGTGATTGATGCCAAAGGCGCAGATGATGCGGAATTTGACGCAACTCAGTGGCAAGAATGGTACGGCTCTAAAGAAGGTAAATTGGTCAATTCAGGTGAATTTGACGGTTTAGACTTCCAGGGTGCATTTGATGCATTCTTGGCAAAACTTGAACCACAAGGTCTTGCCAATGTCAAAGTTCAATTCCGTTTACGCGACTGGGGTGTATCTCGTCAGCGTTATTGGGGTTGTCCAATTCCAATGATCAACTGTGACACGTGTGGTCAAGTGCCAGTGCCTGAAGATCAACTTCCGGTTGTACTTCCGACTAATGTTGTGCCTGATGGTTCAGGTAACCCACTCAATAAAATGCCTGAGTTCTACGAAACCAAATGTCCATGCTGTGGTGGCGACGCACGTCGTGAAACAGATACATTGGATACCTTCGTAGAATCTTCTTGGTACTATGCACGTTATGCTTCTCCAGACTTTACAGATGGCATGGTGAAACCTGAAGCGGGTCAAACCTGGTTGCCTGTGAACCAATACATCGGTGGTGTGGAACACGCGATTCTGCACTTGTTATATGCACGTTTCTTCCACAAATTGATGCGTGACGAAGGCGTGGTACAAGGCAACGAACCATTCACCAACTTGTTAACACAAGGTATGGTACTTGCCGATACTTATTACCGCGAGTCTGAATCAGGTAAGAAAACTTGGTTCAACCCTGCCGACATCGAACTTGAAAAAGACGAAAAAGGTCGTATCACGTCTGCGAAATACAAAGGTGATGGTCAAGACGTCATTGTTGGCGGCCAAGAAAAAATGTCGAAATCGAAAAATAACGGGATCGACCCGCAAGCGATTATTGACCAATACGGCGCAGATACGGCTCGTGTATTCATGATGTTTGCAGCCCCTCCTGATCAATCTCTTGAATGGTCTGATGCTGGTGTTGAAGGTGCAAACCGCTTCCTGAAACGTGTATGGCGTTTGGCAACTGGTTTCCTTGAACAAGGCAACAATGCATCAAACATCGACAAAGCTGCGCTTTCTACAGCAGCGCAAGACTTACGTCGTAAAACCCATGAAACCATCCAAAAAGTGGGTGATGACATCGAACGTCGTCATGCCTTTAACACTGCTATTGCAGCGATGATGGAACTTCTAAACGCAAACAACAAGTTTGAAGTGAAAGATGACAATGACGTGGCGGTTGCACGTGAATCCATCACCACGCTGTTAACTTTACTTGCACCATTTGCCCCACACTTAAGCCAGACTTTATTGGCGCAGTTTGGCATTGAGTTAACCTCTGCTCAATTCCCAATCGTTGATGAATCTGCGTTAACCCGTAATACCCAAACCATCGTGGTTCAGGTGAACGGTAAGCTTCGTGGCAAATTAGAAGTGTCTGTGGATGCATCGAAAGATGACATTTTGGCACAAGCAAAAGCATTGCCTGAAGTGCAACAATTCTTGACTGGCCCAACCAAGAAAGAAATTGTGGTGCCGAATAAGTTAGTGAATTTGGTGGTTTAAGAATCTCCCCTACCCCCTCTTTAAAAAAGAGGGGAAAAGCCTCCCTGAGCAAGAGATAAAGCACCGCTTTAGATCGAAGCGCAAGAAAGGGAGGCTTAAAAAACACAAAGCCCGTTGCCAGTCAACGGGCTTTGCACATACAATCAAAATCTCATTTTATTTTTCGCTTGATTCAGGCCAACACAGAGGACAACACATGCATTTGGGCAAACGTGTCGCAGCTATTGTACTTACATGCGGTTTAGCTACTAGCCTGGTCGGTTGTGGTTTTCATCTGAAAGGCACCAACCCAACCGTCGCCCCGGTGGCCTATTCGAAAATGCGTCTGGCGCTGCCTGCCCAAGCGGAAGAATTACAGGAAAAACTGTCGATTTATTTGGGTGCCGCCGGTGTCCAGCTCAGCAATAGCAATGATGCCTATCTGCTGCGGGTACTCGACTATAGCCCGCGCCGTCTGGAATTAAATGGCAAGCTGGTCGAAACCATGCTGCGTTTAAATGTGACTTTCCGTATTGAAGATGCACAAGGCAATCCGGTAACTGAACCGCGTACCGTAGTCGCCACCCGAAGCTATCAATATGATGTCGCAACAGTGAACACCGATGATCAGGAACAGAAATTCCTGCGTGATGTGATCATTGATGACGTGGCTCAGCAAATTGTGCGTCAGATTTCATCAAACCGCTTACCTGCCGCATCGACCAGCCAAACTGCTGCACCATGAAACTGGATTACTTACAGGCCCTGAAACGGATTGATGATGCCCGGGGGGCCTGGGTGCTGCATGGTCAGGAACCATTACTAGAACAAAACCTGATTGATGCTTTTCGCCAAAGCTGGCAGAAGCAGGACATTGAACGTCAGCGCTATGATATTAGCAGCGTCAGTGACTGGAAAAATGTCTTTAATGCCTTAAACAGCCTGTCTTTATTTTCCACCCAACTGGCGGTTGAAGTGCATGGTAACATCAAGCCCGATGCCAGCAGCTTAAAACTGCTGAAAAACTACTTACAACAAGACAGCAATAACCTGCTGCTGGTGGTCATGCCCAAGCAGGATGCCAGTAGCCTCAAGTCAAGCTTTTTCCAGACGGTGGAGGCCAATGGCGTTTGCGTCGCCTTAACGGCAAATTACCCACGCGATCGTCAGCAGATTTTAGCAGTTGAAGCGCAGAAACTCGGGATTCAACTGGCCAATGATGCCTGGCAATGGCTGGAACAGCATCATGAACACAACTTGCTGGCGGCCAAAAATAGCTTGATGCGGGTGCGCGATACATTTCCGGACCTTGAACAGATTCAGATTGAGCATTTATATGCCTGCCTGCAAGACCAGTCACGCTATACCACTTATGATTTAAGCGATGCCCTTTTAGCCGGAAATCTGGCTCAATCTATCAAGATTTTTCAGTATCTGACTGCCTCTGGCGAGCCGATGAGCCTGATCTTATGGAGTATCAGCAAGGAAATGCGACTTCTGATGCAACTGTTCGAGCAACCACAGAATGCCTTGCAACTGGGGATCTGGAAAAACAAGGTCAGCACTTATCAGCAGGCGGTACGCCGTTTATCGCCACAGACGTTTTTAAGCTGGCCAGCGCTGTTATTAAATATTGATGCGGCTATTAAAGGCGTCAGTCAGGACAACCCGGAACAGCTGGTGCAGCAAGCCATTGCCAGTCTCTGTGGTCGGCCTTTATTTGCTGTTTAACCGGATATTCAGACCTGCATAGAATAATTATCATTTGCAATGTCTTCAAAATATTCACGATTTATCCTTAATTCGCTTTTATAATTCCGTTTAATTCTTTTTACCTGTTTCGATGATCATGCCTAAAATAAAACCAACCAAACTCGCGCTTGCTGCGTTGGCCATTGTGGCACTTATTGCTGCAGCCTGGTTCTTTTTAAAACCTAAACAGGAACAGCCACAGTACATTACCGCTGCCGTCAGCCGTGGCGATATTGAAAATTCAGTACTGGCCACCGGTGTCCTTGAAGCCACCAAAATGGTCAGTGTCGGCGCCCAGGTGTCGGGACAGGTCAGAAAAATGTATGTTGAACTCGGCGATCAGGTCAAACAGGGCCAGCTGATTGCCCAGATTGATTCGGTACGTCAGGAAAACGAATTAAAAACCGCAGAAGCCAGCATTAAAAACCAACAGGCTCAACTGGCGGTGCGTCAGGCCAATCTTGCCAAAGTCGAAGCTGAATATCGCCGACAACAGGCCATGTATGACCAGGATGCGACCTCACGTGCAGAACTGGAAGCCGCACTGGCCAGCTACAAAACCGCACAGGCCGATATTGCTGCCATTAATGCCCAGATTGAACAGTCCCGCTTAACTTTAGCCACCACACGTGAAGATTTAGGCTATACTCGTATTGTTGCACCCATGGATGGTACGGTCGTGGCGATTGTTACGGAAGAAGGTCAGACTGTAAACGCCAACCAGAGTGCGCCGACCATTGTCAAACTAGCCAAGCTCGACACCATGACCGTAAAATCGGAGATTTCTGAAGCCGACGTTATGAAAGTGGAAGAAGGCCAGCGTGTGTACTTCACCACCTTGGGCAACAGTGAGAAAAAACACTACGCCACCTTGCGTCAGGTTGAACCGGCACCGAATTCAATTAACACCGAAACCAGTAACAGTTCCTCTACTTCAAGCTCTGCGGTGTATTACAACGCCCTGTTTGATGTTCCGAATGAAGATGGCAAGTTGCGTATTGACATGACCGCACAGGTGTCAATTGTGCTGGATGAAGCGAAAAATGTCCTGATGATTCCAGCGGCAGCCATTCAGGCCTCTAACCGTCCACAGCGTAGCCGTGCCCCGGGTGCAGATCAGGCGCCGGCTGAACGCGGTGCATCTGAAGCTCGTGGTCAACGCCCGGCCGATGACCGTCCTGCGCGCTTAACCCTGACCGAACAGGAACGTGCCCTGATTGATCAAGGCAAAGCTGCACTGGCAATGGTACGTGTCTTACAGGCCGATGGCAGCGCCAAACCGCAACAGGTCCTGACTGGCTTAAATAACCGGGTTAGCGTTGAAATCATCAAAGGTTTGAAAGAAGGTGATCAGGTCATTATTGCCGATGGTTCAGATACTTCAAACGATGGCGCCAAACGTAGTAACCGTGGTGGTCCTTCCGGCCCAATGAGAATGTAAGCATGAGTCAACAACAGCAACCTCTACTCGAGGTCAAGAATCTGACTCGTGAATTCCCGGCAGGTGAATCAACGGTGCAGATTCTCAAGGGTGTCGATCTGGCGATTTACCCCGGTGAACTGGTCGCAATTGTCGGTCAGTCCGGTTCGGGTAAATCGACTCTGATGAATATTTTAGGCTGTCTGGATAAACCGACCTCGGGCAGCTACCGCGTCAATGGCCGTGAAACCCGTGAACTGGAACCCGATGAACTGGCGCAGTTACGCCGTGAATATTTTGGTTTTATTTTCCAGCGTTATCACTTACTCGGTGATTTGAATGCTGCTGGTAACGTTGAAGTTCCCGCGATCTATGCTGGTGCCGATACCGATGAACGTCATCAACGTGCAGAAAAACTGCTGACCGATTTGGGTCTGGGCGAGAAAACCCAGAACCGTCCGAGCCAGCTTTCCGGTGGTCAGCAACAGCGTGTTTCGATTGCCCGTGCACTGATGAATGGCGGCGATGTGATTCTGGCCGATGAACCAACCGGTGCGCTGGATAAAAATAGCGGCATCGAGGTGATGCGGATTCTGCGCGAGCTGAATGCCCAAGGTCATACCATTATTCTGGTCACCCATGACCACAATGTCGCCAAAAGCGCCAGCCGGATTATTGAAATCAGTGATGGGAATATTATTTCCGATCAGCCGAATACGCCGGAAACCGAAGGCGCGCCCCTAGAAAAACAGCAACTGCAACGCAATACACAAAAGAAAATTTCGTCCTGGCGTTCTGCGGTGGACCGCCTAGGGGAAGCCTTTCGTATGGCCTTACTGGCCATGAATGCACACCGGATGCGGACCTTCCTGACCATGCTCGGGATTATTATCGGGATTGCCTCGGTGGTTTCGGTGGTCGCACTCGGCAATGGTTCACAAAAACAGATTCTGGAAAACATCAGCAGTCTGGGTACCAATACCATCACCGTGTATCAGGGCCGGGGCTTCGGGGACAATTCACGTTCCTCTCAGGTCAGAACCCTGATTCCCGCAGATGCCGATGCGCTGGCGGAACAGCCCTATGTCGATGGGGTCAGCCCGTCGGTGAATACCAGCGTGACCGGACGCTTTAAGGAAATTGAAGCCTCGACCACCGTGAATGGTGTGAGTGAAGACTTCTTCTATGTACGCGGTCTGGATTTTAACAGCGGTCAACCTTTTGACCGGAGCAGTGTCCGCACTCAAGCCCAAGACGTGGTGATTGATACCAACACCCAAAAGACTTTCTTTAGTGACGGCTCTAACCCGGTAGGTCAGGTGATTTTACTGGGGAGCGTACCCAGTCGGATCATTGGGGTGGTCGATGCCCAGCAAGGCATGGGCGGTAATGCGGATAGCCTGAATGTCTATCTGCCCTACTCCACCGTTTTAAGCCGGATGCTGGGGCAATCGCATGTGCGCAGCATCATTGTCCGGATTAAAGATGAATATCCAAGTGCCACCGCAGAAAATGCAATTTTAAGCCTGCTGGTCCAACGCCACGGTGCGCAGGATGTCTTTACCCAGAATGCCGACAGTATTCGGGAAACCATCCAGCAGACCACTGCGACGATGACCCTGCTGATTTCAGCCATTGCCGTGATTTCTCTGGTGGTGGGTGGTATCGGGGTGATGAACATCATGCTGGTATCGGTTACAGAGCGGACGCAGGAAATCGGCGTTCGTATGGCGGTGGGTGCCCGACAAAGTGACATCTTGCAGCAGTTCCTGATTGAAGCCGTACTGGTCTGTATTTTAGGTGGTATTCTCGGGGTGCTCTTATCTTTAGGGATTGGACAACTGATTACCCAGTTCGCCGGCGGGACTTTCCAAATGGCTTACTCGACCACCTCCATTGTGGCAGCCTTTATCTGTTCCAGCCTGATCGGGATTGTGTTTGGCTTTATTCCTGCCCGTAACGCTGCCCGTTTAAATCCCGTCGATGCCCTGTCTCGAGAATAAGGATACTTTCATGCAATTGAATTTCAGTAAACTTGCAACCGCCTTGCTATTGAGCAGCAGCCTGGTCGGCTGTGCGGCGGTGGTGAAAACCCCATATCAGGCACCCGCTGTGACTATTCCAGGCAGTTTCCAGAACAGTAAAGCGGTTAGCCAGCAGGTGCATGCCCAGGTTCAGGCCGATCAGTGGTGGACGCTGTTTAAGGATGCCCAGCTGAATGCCCTGGTTGAACAAACCTTGACGCGCAATAGCGATCTGGCAGTTGCGGGGATTAACCTGCAACAGGCTCGTCTACAGGCGGGACAGTCTCAAAGCCAGCAAGGGATCCGGATTGGAGATGCCAGCATTTCAACCGGGCACCGTTTTAGTCTGGATGGCGATGGTAATGCCTCGACCGGAATTTCTCTGGGCTATCCACGCTTGAGTTATGAACTGGATTTATTTGGCAAACTGGCCAACCAGACCGAAGCTGCGCGCTGGGAAGCCTTAGCCACCGAGCAGGATTTACAGGCCACAGCACAGAGTTTGATTGGTACAGCAGCAGAGCTGTATTGGCAGCTGGGCTATTTAAATGAACGTTATCAGGTGGTCCAGCAAAACCTGGCGACCGCACAAAAAACCTATGAACTGGTACAAGTACAGTATCGGGCTGGCGCGGTATCGGGTCTGGATGTAACCCAGGCAGAACAGTCGGTACAAAACCAGAAATCAACCTTAAGCCAGATTGAGCAGCAGCGTGTAGAAACCCGGACAGCCTTGGCGGTTTTATTAAACATGCCGGTGCAGCAGCTGAATATTCAGGAACCGCCGCGTTTACCACGCACGGCTCTGCCGGAGATTAGTGCCGGTTTACCTGCAGAATTATTGGCGCGTCGTCCGGACTTACAGGCTGCCGAGTTACGCCTGCGTAAAGCCCTGGCCAATAAAGATGCCAATCGGGCCAGCTATTATCCATCGATCAGCTTGACCGGTGCGCTCTCTAGCGGTGTAGTCGCCTCTACCTCACTAAGCAGTGCATTGCAAAATCCGGCCTTGACCTTGGGTGCAGGATTAAGTCTGCCATTTTTACAATGGAATGACATGAAACGCGATTTACAGGTCAACGAACTGGAATATGAAAAAGCGATTTTAGAGTATCGCCAGACCCTATATGCCGCCTTTGCAGATGTGGAAAATGCATTATCGGCACGTAATGAGCTGGATAAGCAGCTTGCTTTACAGGCACGTAATGTCGAACTGGCGGAAAAGTCTGAACGGTTGACTGAAGTTCGTTATCGTAACGGCGCAGTGGCGTTAAAAAATCTGTTAGATGCACAGGAAACCACGCGTAATGCCCGTTTGTCTTTGGTACAAACCCGTCAGAGCCAATACAATGCTTATGTGACCTTGTTACAAGCGTTGGGTGGGAGTCCAATTCAGCAGTTGCCTTAAATTTGATTAAAAATTAAAAAGCCCTAAGGGGCTTTTTTAAATTCAAGATGTAAAAATCTTAGAGTGTAGTATTTCATGGGCTTTGTTGCACAAACCTATCTGTAAAGGCTTTTTCAGCGATATAATTTTCAAATGAAGAAGCCTACACACAAAATCTACCGTACAACCAATTGGCCCGCATATAACCGAGCACTCATGAGTCGCGGAAATATTGCCATTTGGTTTGATCCTGCTACGCGATGGGCTGCATCTACTCATAGACTCTACAGGCATGAAGTTTCTGGGTGAGGGCGAATGGAAACGCAAGAAACATGGACCTGAATATCGTCGCCAATGGCGTAAATTACATATTGGTATAGATGCTAAAACCCTGCAAATACGTGCTATTCAGCTCACAACCAATAATGTCAGTGATTCACAGGTGCTTGGTGATTTACTCGATCAGATTCCACAAGATGAGCAGATTGACTCTGTTTATACCGATGGAGCTTATGATACCAAGCAATGCCGTCAGGTCATTGCAGATCGGCAAGCGCATGCAGTGATTCCACCTAGAAAAAATGCGAAACCATGGAAAGATACAAAGAGTAGCTCGCTAGCGCGAAATGAATTACTTCGAACAGTTAAACGTTTAGGCAGGACACTATAGAAAAAATGGTCAGGCTATCATCGCCGCAGTTTGGTGGAAACCAAGATGCATTGCATCAAATTATTAGGCGATAAATTAATGGCAAGAAGCTTTCCTAGTCAGGTGAATGAGATTCATGCACGTGTAGCAGTCCTCAACAGATTTACGGAATTAGGTCGACCACTTACCCAAGTTACGCCTTAAATTTGGCTCAATTAGGGGCGCTTTGCATTTCAAATCTTTGTGCAACAAAGCCGTAAATAGACCAAACTACTTATCACTCTCCATAAGAAGTTTTATATCATCTGGTATTGATGCATCTGGTATTTCATTATTTTTTATTTTCTGTAAATAACTTTTAGCAATTTCTTCATTATTACTTGCAGCAAGTGTTAGCCACTTTTCTGCTTTTACCAAATCTTGAGTTACTCCATTAGTTCCAAAAAAATAGGCTGTACCTAAATTAAGTTGAGCAAGTGAAGACCCCTTAGATGCAGCTAACTCTGACCAATAAATAAATTTCTCTCCACTTTTTGGTACGCCCTCACCAAATGCATATAATCCAGCCAATTCATTTTGGGCAATTACATCCCCACTTTCAGCAGACGTTTCTAAAAGTTTTAAATAATTTTCCTTATCGCCAGCTTCAGAATATTTCTGTATTTTTTGATATGAATCTTGCTCCGTTGATGTAATCTTTTCTGAATCAGGAAGTGTATTCGTTGATGTACCATTACTACAACCACTTACCATCAATAGGCTGAAAAAGATAGAATAAGAATATTTCATTTACTAACTCCAAAAATTAAAAACTTGACGGAAACCATTGAGAACTCGGAGGTACATTTAAATACACAGGATTTTCTTTTTGATATCTCTCCCCCAGTTCTTGTAATCGCTTCATTTCAGTACATTTGCCACTTGAGTTGGATTAGGCATAACTAATGCAGCGGTCTTTTGCTTCATCCAATAATGTAGATGCGCCGACAGGACTTGTATTAGTATAGACTACCCACCCATCGAAAATGCTTATGGTGAGGCAGGTAAACTATAATTAGCTAATGCTGGTACTGCTACTCAGCATGCTGAGTTATATTTTCTTGCGCATGGCTTTTTTGGTCATTATCACCACACCCAGTTAACCCCAATAAAATTGCTAGTAAAAGTATTTCTTTCATTTATTTCTCCTTGTTTTCAGTTATTTTACTTTTTAATAAATGACTATAATTGGTAAGAAATAAAAAAACCTGCTAATACTTTTCTCTTTAATTACAAAAACAAGAAAATAATTTTATTTAAAAAACCTATCAAACAGTATCTTTTCATATAACCCCAGAAAATAAAGCTTCATTATGATAAAAATGATAATGAAGCCTCATCATTTATTTTTGCCTAAGAATATTTAAATTATTAATTGCGTTTAAATGTCCTTGTTTAGCTGCTTTTTCATACCAAAATTCAGCTTGATTTTTATCTTTTTTTACATACACACCTTGCTCAAAGAAAACCCCTAAATTATATTGAGCTTCAGGATTACCTAGTTCAGCAGCTTTTTCAGAAAAACTAAATGCTTTCTCATAGTTTTCCTGATCCAAGTACATTTTTGATAAACCCTCATATGCCCGTGAAGGGTTATCTTGGACCCCTAATAAATACCAACTCTCTGCTTTTTCAAAATCTGGTGATCGACCAAAATCCTTAACTCTATATAGCTCTGCTAAGTTCAATTTAGCATCTTTGTTACCATACTTATTTGCTTCTAGAAAATACTCTTCAGCCTTCTGAAAATTCTTATCTTTTCCTAAACCAGCAAAATAAATCATACCTAATGAGTTTATAGCTTCATGGTTATTAGCTTTTGCAGCCTTTTCAAACCAATAGTAAGCTTTATCATAATTAGGTTTGATATTATCTAACCCATTTAGATAGACCCATCCCATTAGATTCTCTTTTTCATCTAAGGATAGATCTTTTAAATTAAAAATTTCACACTGCTTACTACTACTTCCTGCTAATTTACACTCTTCCTCAAGCGTAGGAAACCTGTCCTGTTTATTCAAATTTGTACAAGCAATTAAACTTCCGAGAATAAAAAATAGTAAAATATGCTTCATATACGATTACCTACAATAATTAACTGCATAACAAACTGAACCCGTTGCACCAGCGCCAGCACCTACAATAACGTTCCCTGAATATGTTTGTGAGCCATCTGTATTTTGACAAGCTTGAACACCACCACCTATCACAGCAGCTCCTTTTGCACTGCCACAAGCAGAACCAGAACTTGAAAATCCTTGACTTGTTGAACTATTGGTATAACTTTGTCCACCACTTCCATAAGCGCTTGCCTCTGCTCCAGCACTACCACACACGGTTACAGCTGCACAACGTAAAACTTTTCCATATTGATCTCGAGTATGTCCACCACCAACGCCAATCGATGCTCCCGCTATTGCTGAGAGCCCAACATTCACATTTGTCATTGTCGTATAAGGCACATGTGTTGCGGCTTTTACAGGTGGAGGAGGCGTCATTACCTGATTTCGATAAGCTGGATCATTTTGCATTCGCCAATTATGTTCAGATGCTTTGGCTCGACCATACTCCATTAATCCAGGAGGGAATGCATTTGCCCAATCAAGTCCCATCGGATCAACCCATTGAGTTGGATCTCTTACATAAGCAGAAGTATTCATTCCTCCATTCAACCCAATCGGATCTTTACTCACATATCTTGCACTATGTGGCTCGTAATATCGGTAACGATTATAGTGCAGTCCTGTTTCTTGATCGTAATATTGACCTTGGAATCTGAGATTACTCTGCTCAAACGGATTGTCTGGATTTACTGTTTTGATGTCGAGTGTGCTGCCCCAAGTATCTTGGGTAATTTCCCAAACACACTCACCTCTTGCATTGGTCATAGTCTGTGGCGTACCGACTTGATCACAATGGTAAAAAGTGATCTGCTCTAACTCCACTCGATTTTTACGGGTATCATTGCGCCATACAGGATCTTTATAAACCGAATAAGGTTTACTTTGATATTCAGCATAATCAGGTGTTTCAATCAGTTGAATAAAATCTTTATATCCAGCTTGCAACAGTGGAACAAAGCTATTCGGTTCATACAGATAGTGCTTGGTAAAACTATCTTGCTCTGATTTGCGGGATTCCCAAATCATCAAATCGCCATCCCAACCAAACAAGGTCAGCGCATCTACCGTTTTCTTATAAAGTCTGCGCCCAAATACATCATAACCGTAGTCAGTGACTTGACCATTGCGATCACTGCGAATCAATCGATTTTGGTTGTCCCATGTCAGTTTGAGGGTTTTACCTGCTTGTTTAGCCTCTATGACATTGCCTTGTGCGTCGTAGTGGTAATGTTTTCCTTGATAGCTTCTGACCAGATTGTTTTTAATTTGTGCCGTACTAGATGCGGATACAGGGTCGATCAAATTACCCGCAGGATCAAAGCTAAAACTCTCGGTTTTATGTGCGCTTTGTGTTGTGATTAAGCGCCCAATTGGATCGTATTGATAGTTGAGCTTACCCAAACGGCTATCTTCAACTTGGTTTAGTAGGTAGTTTTGGTCGTAATGATAATGTCGATGCGCTTGGTACTGTAAATAGTCTTGCGTTTCTTGTTCAGGCTGAATCAGTTGTGAACTGAGTAAACCAACGTCATTATAGTGTTTAGTTTGGATGAGTCCATTTGCCAATAGGCGTGTTGTTTCTCGATGTAAGTCATCTCGTTGGAATGAAACCATGTCCTGTTTATTCAGGGCAATCGCATATAAATGTCCTGAGCCGTAACTCAAATTGGCTTGTTCCTGTCCATCTGGACGGATTGTTTTAACTAGATTACCAAGTTCGTCATATTCATAACGTAACACCGCAGTAAGTGGACGAAGCCCTGAGATTTTGTAGTGCTGATGCTCTCTCACCAATTGCCCAAGGGCATTGCGATAAAAATCAATTTGGCTAACCTCATTACTGACTCGGCTCAGTTGACTGTTCAGATTGTAATCAAATTGTTCTGTTTGCTTCTTTCCTGTATGTAAATGGGTAAAGCTTTTCGATGCGATTTGTCCATCTGCGTAATAATCAAATTGGGTCAGGATATTAGGCTGTCGGATTTCAGATAACCTGCCACTCTCATCATGATAGCTGTAGTTTTTTTCTTCTCCATCAAAAGCTTGTTCACGTACCAAATAACCATATTGATTGTAATCAAATAAATATTCTGCTTGGTTTTGGTTGATTAGTTTTTTGATGCGTCCCTGTTTATCCCATTGATAGCCAATGCGATGTCGATTAGCATCGATGCGTTGTTCGAGTAATCCTGTGGCATTGTATTGGTACTCAGTCACTAAACCTTTAGTATCAATATGTTTGAGTAAACGCCCTTCTTCATCATGTTCAAAATGTTCTTTTAATCCATCAGGGTAAACAATACTTTGGAGTTGTCCTTTGTCTCGACCTTGAGTGCTGTAAAGGTACTGTACGACTTTATCATTTGCAGTTTGTTCAGCTGTTAGCGAACCCTCTTCATCGTATTCCCAAGTACTGCTTTTGCCTGAGCAATCAGTATAGGAGGTCATTTGTCCTAATTCATTGTATTGAATTTTTTTGCTGCCGCCTTTGGCATCAATCACTTCGATCAATTGATTGTCATTGTTGTATTTATATTGGGTGATATGCCCCAAAGGATTTATTTCTTTGCTGATATTACCCTTGGCATCATATTCTCGTTTCCAAATATTGCCTTCAGGGTCTTTGGTTTCGACCAAATTGCCTTGCTCATCATAGGCAAAACGGATTACTCCGCCATTTGGCTGTACGATTTTGATGAGTTGATCTTGATCATTGTATTCTTGTTGGGTCTCTCGCCCTTCAAAATCAATTTGACGGGTAATACGTTTTTTACTATCACGGCTGTACCACGATTCACGCCCATCTGCTAAACGTGTACGGTAGGTAAATCCATTCAGATCAAAATAGTAATAGGTCGGGACATCGTAAGCGTCATAAACAGCAACTTGGCGTAAGCGAGGATGCCACTTGAGTTTGGTATGGTAACTACCATCATCTGCCCATTCTTCAATTGCTTTAGCTTGGGCGTCGGTTGATTCATAGCGAATATTTTGTCCACGCCCTGTACGATCGGTATAACGTGTAAGTTGATGAAAATGGTTGTATTCATAGTTTCGGACATGACCATTTTGATCAATAGCTTCAATTAAATTGCCTTGGGTATCATATTGATAACGCGCTAAAGGCTCAACTTGTTCATCAACAAATACAGCAATGATTTTAACTTGCTCATTAAAAGCAAATTTCAATTGATGTTGGGCATGTGCTAATTGGAAATCAACGCTTTGTAGATAGGCAATTTCATCAAAAATAAGGTAGCTTAAAACAATTTTTTCTTGCGTATTTTCATTAAATTGTTGAATCAACTGATAAGGCTGTCCAGTCGAAAATTGATGGAATTGAAAAGACCACTCTCCACCAAAGTTTAAAACGAGATCACTATTTTCAATGGGTTGTACCGTTATACCTTCATACGGCACTTCATAGGCCTGCTGAATAATAGAGGCAGGTAATTGTAGTTTGCGGCCTTTTCCATCAATAAACAGATAACCTTTTTCATTCTGTTGAATGATATTGGAAAAAGGCATCTGCCAGCGCGCCCCCATGCTGCTACCATCAAGCTCAGATAATTGAGAGTTATAGAGCCGGCTAAAGACAAAACCTATTTTGGGCAAGCTAAAGTCACTATGGCTAATCCGCTCAGCGCCGATGGCATAGCTAATACTGTTACCTGTTGCAGATTCAGATGCTACTGCGGTTTGCGACATATTCAAACAAGGCGGTTCCTTTAACGCATCAGCTTGTAAGGAAACAAACTCTAAAATATCACCTTCAGTATGTCGTTCATATTCACCGGTCTGATTGATGGGTACACTGGCTCTGCCCTGATATTCAGCGGACTGAATTGCGCTGAGCGTTTCCTGAATCAGCCAGGCCAAACTATATTGCAAACCGGCATTGGCCTGTTCTTGCAGAACGGTATTTAATTGAGTGATGGCTTCGGGAATAAGGGTCTGTAATGAACTCTGTTCCGGATTTAACTTTGGTCGTACATCCGCTTCTGCTGGTGCCTGGATTAATTCAATTAATGGACTGGCCCAATTGTTAAATTGTAATTTAGGATCACGTTTTTCTGCTGAGGCGCCAGCAGATGCCGTAGCTGTGGTCGCCCCAGCTCCAGAGGAGACCAAACTGTTTAAAATACTTCCGCCCAAATCAGCCGCTGCTTTGAGCAGGCCAGTGAGTTTGGTCTGAGTTTCCTGTAAAAAAAGCTCCAGATCACCTGCAATACGTGCATTCAGATGCAGCTCCATCCGACGTAAATCGGCTGTTTTTACTTTAGTATTGGCAGGATATAAACACTCTGCCATAAGTCCAAACATTGGACGTAGCGCCATCCGTGCATGTGCTTCATTTTTGGGCTCTGCAAATAAACCAATTAAATTGGCTGCCAGTAATGCATGACGCTGTACAGCTGCCGCGCCCGTTTGTGGCGCCATAACATAAAGCAGTAAATCTAATACGCTACCAGTTAAGGCATAAATATTGGCTACGGTTTTAATTGTAGCCTGGCCTTCAATTTGCATCAGACTGGTTTGACCACAAACCTGCAAATAATTCTGGATCTGATGGGCAATCAGTTTATGATCTTCCAGATGAGTTACACTGTTTAAATTAAATACAGCCAATTCGACAGCAGCTTGCTGTTCTTGTTTTTTATTCTGATCGGTTGATGTAGACATGTTTAATCCATACGTTCTTTATTTTAAATACCGGCACAACTTAAGTTTTCTTTCTTAAGGTTTCGGTAATTTTCAGCCCACCCGCCTGATAGTGCTTTTGGGAAATAAAATCTTCCGAGGTTGGAGAAGACTTTGCAGCCACTGGAACTGCAGGTTGCTCCACCGGAGAAAAGTCTGGCTGCTGGGTTAACACTGGAGCCACTAGATTTTTTGATGCTCCATACCGCGTGGTTTCGGTATAGGTCAGCCCTCCAGATTGGTAATATTTTTGGCTTACCCAATCATTATCCTGAGGCAAACTCGAAGATGTATTTCCATTAGAGCCTGTTGGCATCAAGGACATTGCATTCTGTGGCAATTGCGCTGTATGTTTTAATTGCTCAGGCGATAAATTAATATTGAGCTGATTGGCCACAGCTCCTAGTGCAGCTGAGCTTGCTTGCCCTTGGACCTGACTCAGCATTTGGCTTCCAGTCTGGTTCAGTGCAGTTTTAGCCATATTCTTCAAGCCATCAGCATTCAGCGTATCTGGAGATAACAGGTTTGTCTTTAGCTGTGACAGCATATTCTGTTTCACAGACTGCAAGCTATTTTGAGCCAAACTTTTAACCTGACTGCTTAATTTGTCTGTCCAGGTATAATCGCGCTCAAAGTGGCTGGCCTGATCCCAGGCACTCCGGGTATCTTTGTCAAAGATAATTTTTGCTGCTCCTGGAGCAATACCCGTCACCTGAGCAAATCCATTCGCATCCAATTTACCGCTAAACTCCTGCCCTAAAGCATCAATCACTTTATAGCTATTTTGTTCAAAGAAGTCTTGACCTCCATAACTACGCAGCAGCTCCAGGGTTCCTTTTAATGGTTTAGCTCGAGGTAATTGCTGTACGCTGGCATCTATATTGGCACCGGTATTAAAGGCATGCTGCCCCGCCTTCACCTCAAACTTGCCACCCGTGGTTGGAAAAATCCCCGAGCCATTAATCTTGATTTGTGAACCACCGGCGGTCAGGTTAATTTCGGTTGGACTGGTAATATAGACCGTGTCTTCCGTCGAAATAATTTGCACCCCTTTTCTGGCAATCAGATCTGCACCATCACCCTGTGCCTGAATTTCGACTTTGCCTTTACCCGCATATAAACGTGCACCCTCTTGTGCTGCAAACAGGCTCAGTTTCTGGCTGGCATGGGCAATCAAAGATTGCTGCGTACTCAGGTTAATACTCTCTCCGGCACTGTGACTGATCTGACCATCAGCAGAGAGATGCACATCTTGCTGGCTACTTAAAGCAATAGAGTTTGGTGCGCTGAGGATCATCAGTGCCTGTTTAAAAGCAGCGGCTTTGCTTTCATCCTGCTGTTCGATCTGCTCTAAAAAATTCTTTAAGTTATCGAGAACTTCTAAAGGGTCAGTCTGCTGGTTTTCGGCCACTTCACTTAGGGCAGTACTGTTGTTTAAGCTGCTTTCTAGCTGGCTCTTGGCTTCACTGGCATCGAGATGATTGCCTTCGGCCTGTGCCTGTGGATGGGTGGAAATCAGCAAGCCTTCTCCAGCACGGACTGCACCCCACTGATCGGTTCTCAGTTCAAAACCTTCACCACGACCGTCACTTTCAGCGCTGGCTTTGGGATGGCTCAAGTTCCCCAGGTTCAGTTGGGTCGCGCCATGACTACTTTGCAGCTGGGCTGAAATCTGCTTCGGAGTATCATCAAAACGCAGCTGGTTAAAACCACTGCCCTCAATTTCCTGTGAGCGGATCCCGCTGAGTTTTTTGGTGTCGGGTAGCTGGCCTAGGGTATCAAAGCGGGTTGGCGAGCGTTCTGCTTCATGTAAACGCCCCACCACAAATGGCCGGTCGATGTTACCGTCAAAGAAGTCGATCACCACAATTTCATTAATCCGTGGCAGGAAACGTGCCCCGTAGCCTTCTCCGGCCCAAGGCGTCAGTACATCGACCCAGGCCGAATCGGTGTCATTGTCATTACTGCCGGCCCCGCCATCATGCTGATGGTCATCACTGCGGGTAAACAGGAAACGGACTTTGATTCGGCCCCATTCATCGACATGGATGCTTTCGCCAGCAGGACCGACTACCCGGGCGCGCTGTGGATGAGCCGCCGGTCGGTGCTGTAGTGGGTGGTATTCCGGTACCGTATGGATGTTGCGACGTTGCAGGGTTAAGGTATTGCCTTGACGTTCATCCGGGTGTTGTTCGTGTTGAAAACTAAAATGGCTATGCCAGTGGCTCTGGCTGAGTAGCTGGTTAATCTGCTGATTGAGGTCTTTAGGTAAGTTGTTCTGGTTATAGAACTGTTTGCCGGTGATTAAGAATTCTTTGTCTGCTGCGCTGTGCTGATCAATTTCCGGGTGTTCATTCAGTTCAAACCAGTAGCCGACCTGGGCATCACGGACGGTGGAGTGGGCACTAAAGTATTTGGATTGCAGGTCGTGGTAGTGACTGAGGTTCTGGTTCAGCTTGTCCAGCTGGTTATTAGAGGATGCGGTGGCCTGGTCTTCGCCATTTAAATCCTGCATCCAGGCCGGGCTGATCTGCCAGGCTTGTTCCAGGCTTAAGCTGGCATTGTCCTGATTGTGGCTGTGCTGGTGTTTGCTTTGCACTGAACCGGCACCTTCTTCCTGGCTCAGGCTATCTGACTGCCAGCGTTGCAGATGTACGGCAGTCGGTTGCAGGCTGCGCTGGGCAATCAACTGGGTGATGCTGTCTAATTGTTCGGTGGCACTGGAGCGATGAAAGCGGATGCTGCGGCGGTTTAAAGCACTGTACTGGCTGTTGTCATCAATCAGACGTAGTTTCTGGGCCTGTATCGGGCTGCTGGAATGTACGACCTGTAACTGGGCTTCATCAATCAGCCAGTTAATGCCTTCACTGCGCCAGAGCCGGGTCAAAAAGTCATAGTCGGTTTCATTGGACTGCATGATAAAAGGACGCACATCCAGTTCCTGGGTCAGTCCGGTTAAGTCCAGGGTCAGGCTGGCGGCAAAGAGTGGGCTTTTGTTTTGCCATTCTTTAAACAGAATTTCACTGACCTCACGCACGCTTTTATTCATAAACACGCGGCTGTTACGGCGTTTATGCCAGAGTGCGGTTGGATCTTCTAGCGTAAGTTTATAGAGGGTGAGAGAGCCATCACTCTGGCCTTGCGCGGCGGCGGTGATGATGCCGCTGCTGCGAAACAGCTGGCCCTGGTCAGTGACCTGGTCGACGGCGACCTGCGCGCCGATAAACTGTTTTAACGGAATCTGGGCGTTGGTCGAAAGACAGATCAGTTCGGCACGTAAACCGTCATTGAGCTGGTGTTCACCTTCGATGCGCTGTAAAAAAACATCGGCATTTAAGGCAGGCTGAGAAAATTGAATATGGAGGGCACGTTTTTGTGGGCTGAGGCCTAATTTTTCTAGTGCTGCAAATATATTGCTTGGCATCATTGTTCTGTAATAAATAGCTAAAAAAAAGTGTGGCTATTTTATACAAAATAACCACATAAAACATCGCTTCAACCCGGCCGCTTGTTTATCAATATGTAACTATCCGATAAAAAGCCGGCGCAGGTTAAAACGTTCCGACTTATTCTGCGTCCATCATGGCGGCGCTCATACCCACAGTATTAAAGCCAGCATCTACATATAGAATTTCACCGGTAATCCCGTTGGCCCACGGTGAGCACAGGAATAAAGCGGCATTGCCCACTTCTTCAATGGTGACATTACGTTTTAATGGGGCAATTTTTTCATTGGCATCCAACATCTTACGGAATGATTTAATTCCTGATGCAGCCAATGTACGGATTGGACCGGCAGAAATGGCATTAACACGAATGCCTTCAGCACCCAAGCTAGAGGCTAAATAACGCACCCCTGCTTCAAGCGAAGCTTTGGCCATGCCCATCACGTTGTAGTTTGGCATTACACGCTCAGAACCCTGATAAGTCAGGGTTAATAAACAGCCTTGACGCGCCTGTAATAATGGTTTTGCGGCACGCGCCATCGCAACAAAGCTGTAGGCACTGATGTCATGCGCAATTTTAAAACCTTCACGGTCGGTCACATCAGTAAAGTCACCATCTAAGGTATGGGCTGGTGCGAAACCAATTGAATGCACCACGCCATCCAGACCATCCCAATGTTGAGCAAGATCGACAAAGACCTGTTCAATTTCAGCATCTACCGCAACATCACAAGGAAGAACAATTTTAGAACCGAACTGTTCTGCAAATTCATCCACACGTTTTTTCAATTTTTCATTCGGATAGGTAAAAGCCAGCTCTGCACCTTCACGATGTAAAGCCTGAGCAACACCAAATGCAATGGATAATTTACTCGCAATACCCGCGATTAAAAAGCGTTTACCCGCTAATAGTCCTTGTGCCATGTGAATCTCACTCATATTGATTTTGCAGTATCATGCCAATTCTGAGCCAATTCGGAAATTGCATAATGCGCCTTTTTTTCAATTCCTCCGAAGAAAATAAAAATCGCGCAAAGGTTGCGCGATGTTAATGTCGATAAATGCCGGGAAGTTAATCATTGCTTTGCAATAAGCCCAGCAAACGCAGGAAGGAATAATACATCCAGACCAAGGTGGCCAATAAGGCAATGGCGCTCAGCCATTCCATGCTTTTCGGTGCACCTTGTGCTGCACCGGTTTCAATCAGGTCAAAGTCTAGAATCAGGTTTAAAGAGGCAATCACGGCCACAAATGCTGCAAAGCCAATTCCAAGCCAGTTGCTTTCAAACAGATAAGGAATACTCGACCCCAAGGCCAGACTCAGAAAGATTTGCACCACAAACACCATCGCAATCGCAATTGAGGCCGACATCACCACCGCCTTAAATTTTTCAGTGGCGCGAATTACCCGAGTACGATACAGCACAAACATCACCAATGTGGTCACAAAGGTAGCCAGCAAGGCCTGTAATGGCACACCCGGAAACTGCAACTGGAAGATCACTGAAATCCCGCCCAGAAAGGCCCCTTCAAACAGCGCATAGGGAATGGCCAGCGTGCGCGCTGTATTTGGCTTAAAGGTGGCCACCAAAGCCAGAATCAGTCCGCCAATGGCACCGACAATTGCGCCAGCATAGGCAATAGAAAGATTGGCGGTCAGGAAACTGTAGAAAAACAGGCCGATGCCCACCACGGCGGCAATTAAAGTCAGCAGGACAGATTTTTGGATTGCTCCCTGCACGCTCATCGGCTGGGCATAATCACTCGACACCTCAACGCGTGTCAGGATCGGGTTATTACTTTGCATGATTTAAGCTACTCCGATCATTGCGGCAAATGGGTTTTGAAATACACATTGCTCCTATCATAAGCGCGCAGCCGCATCCTGTCTAAATAATCGCCAAAAAGATTACATCTTTATAACGGGTGTGATTTCTGAATTACGCCGAAGTAACAGCAGATAAAACGATAGCGATAAAAAAAGAGGCCCAAAGCCTCTTCTTAAGCGCTGTGGATACGCTCGTCCCCACAGTGCAAATAGATGGATGATGAACAGATACTTATTTATTCATAATAAAGAAATATTCACGATAGTATTTCAGCTCGGCAATCGAGTCACGGATATCATCCATGGCCAGGTGAGAGGCATTTTTCTTTAAGCCGCTCATGATTTCCGGACGCCAGCGTTTGGCCAGTTCTTTAACAGAAGATACATCCAGATTACGGTAATGGAAGAACTGCTCCAGCTCCGGCATTAACCGGTGTAAAAAGCGTCGGTCCTGACAGATCGAGTTACCGCACATCGGCGAAGTTTTTGGATTGACCCATTTTTTCAGGAATTCCAAGGTTTGCTGCTCGGCATCCTGCGCGCTCAGTTTACTGCGACGTACACGCTCAATTAGCCCCGACTGACCATGCTGACGCGTGTTCCATTCATCCATGGCATTTAAAATACGATCTGATTGATGCACGGCCAGTACCGGACCTTCCGCCAGAATATTTAAATGATCGTCTGTCACAATGGTGGCAATTTCAATAATCTGATCATTATCGGTATCTAAACCTGTCATTTCCAGGTCAATCCAAATTAAGCGGGTATCAGGCGTGCTGCTCATAAATGTGCAATCTTATTCGTCTTAAAAACGGCTATAGTAGCAAATTTCTGTGTTCTTGGGTGTCATTCTGCCCGTGCTTCATGCTATTTTTGCACTCCAGATTTCATGGTTTTTTTAGGATATGAATGGCTTTAATTCGTAAGCGTCGCCTGACTGAACAGCAACAACGCCGCATTCAGAAACAGCAGCAAACCCGGCAGGAAGATATAGACAGCTCCAATGATCTGGAAGGTCTGGTGGTGCAGCATTATGGACGCCAACTGGAAGTACAAGCCCTCTCCGTGCCGGAGCAGCATCCTGAAAAACCCGTGGTGGCCGAAGGTGAACCTGAACCGTTCTGGAAACCGATTGAACTGGGCAGCATCTGGCGCTGTCATACCCGTACCAACCTGGAATTACTGGTTACCGGTGACCGGGTTAAATGGCAGGCCGATCCGAATACCGGCCTGGGTATTATTAGCGCGATTCATCCGCGCCAGTCTTTGCTCACGCGCCCGGACCGTTACCACAAAGTTAAACCGGTAGCCGCCAATATCTCATTGATTGTGATTGTGTTTGCACCGCTGCCAGAGCCAGCACCGGGTCTGATTGACCGCTATCTGGTGGCCTGTGCCGATGCCAATATTCCAGCGCTGCTGATCCTGAACAAATCCGACCTACTTACCGAAAATGATCCGATTCTGGATTTACTGCAAGAATACCGCAATTTGGGTTATGAAGTGATGCAGACCCAGTCTGATGCAGATCTGACCGAACTGTCCAACCGTTTAAAAAATGAAACTGTGGCCTTTGTCGGTCAGTCTGGCGTGGGTAAAAGCACCCTGATTAATGCCATCGTGCCGGAAGCGGCGCAGAAAACCAATATCATCTCAGAAAACTCGGCCCTGGGTCAGCACACCACCACCTCCACCCGCTTAATTCCGTTTGGTGAAGGTTCGGCGCTCATTGACTCACCGGGCATCCGTGAATTTGGCCTGTGGCATTTGACGACTGAAAAAATCCAGCAGGGTTTTCCGGAAATTAAAAATCTGCTCGGTCACTGTCAATTCCGTAACTGTACCCATAAGCACGAAAAGCAATGTGCCTTGCGTCAGGCGGCGGCAGCGGGTGAGATTTTAACGCGCCGGCTCGACAGTTATTTACGTCTGATTGATGAAGTCAACGAAGCCCAGCAAAAAAATTAGTTTAATTGCAGCCCGACCCTTGAAGCGGTGATTTTGATCACCATATTTATAGGCTATACTCTGTGACAATTTTTGAAATTGTAATTTAGGTGACTTGTGGAACGTTGGTTCGAGTTTATGGGGAATCACCCCTTCTTGTTTGGAACACTGGCAGTTTTGGTGGTTTTATTCTTCATTTTGGAAGGCCAACGTAACGGGCGTAAAATTTCCCCACAATCTTTAGGGATTCTGGTGAAAGCCAAAAATGCCATGCTGATTGATTTACGTGATGCCAAAGACTTCCGTGAAGGCCATATCAGCGGCAGCCGCAACATTCCTTACAGCAAAATTTCAAGCCATATTGAAGAGTTAAAAACCGCTGACCGTCCATTGGTATTTATCTGCAATTTAGGTCAAATTGCCGGCACTGCCCTGCAACAGGTAGGCCACGCAGATAGCTATCGTCTGGATGGTGGGATCAGTAACTGGAAAGCACAAGGCTTACCTTTAGTAAAAAGCAAATAATCCGCTTGAGGAGATTAGCAATGGCTGAAGTAACGATTTATTCAACAACTGTATGTCCATATTGCGTACGTGCAAAACAGCTTCTTGAGCGTAAAGGCGTTGTCTATAAAGAAATCAATTTATCCAACGAAGCACCAGAAGTCCGCACTGAACTGATGCAGCGCACCAACCATCGTACTGTTCCACAAATTTTTATTAATGAGCAGTTCATTGGTGGTTTCGACCAGCTTTACGCCCTTGAGCGTGAAGGCAAACTCGATGACTTACTGGCGTCATAATTTCAGTTAATTTTCTGTTCATATTTTTAAGGAATAAATAATGAGTGAACAACAACAAGCTCAACCACAATTGGCATTAGAGCGTATTTATACAAAAGATATTTCTTTTGAAGTTCCAGGGGCACAAGTATTTACCAAAGAATGGCAGCCTGAACTGAATATCAATCTGTCGTCTTCTGCAGAAAAGATTGATCCAACCCACTTTGAAGTGTCTTTAAAAGTTGTTGTTCAAGCCAACAATGCCGGTGATACAGCATTTATTGTAGATGTCACTCAAGCAGGTATTTTCCTGATTGATGGCGTAGAAGAAGAACGTCTGCCATATATTCTGGGTGCCTACTGCCCGAACATCCTGTTCCCGTTCTTGCGTGAAGCAGTGAATGATATGGTTACCAAAGGCAGCTTCCCGCAATTGCTGTTAACGCCAATCAACTTTGATGCTGAATTTGAAGCCAACATGCAACGCGCACAAGCCGCTGCTGCAGAAGGTCAGGCTTAATTGTATTCAGGCATTTAAGTCCAACACGAAAAAGCCCTGCACTTGCAGTAATGCCAGTCAGTTAAGCAAATTTTAGAAAAATGTAGTAAAAATGAGTGTATGTAAATACGCTCATTTTTTTATGTCTTTATCTGAACATTTAGAATCCACTCTTGAACATGCTCTCCCATCACTTAGCCATTTTTGTGAACTTATTGAC
>NZ_VPBA01000031.1:0-36518 GCF_013418945.1 Acinetobacter sp. YH12112
TCAAACGATGAAATAGAGCAGATAGAATTGTCACTTAACCATCGTCCTAGAAAAACACTAGGCTGGTATACACCGAGTGAAGTTATGGCTGGTTTTTATACTGTTGCACTTGCCGCTTGAATCCGCCAAACATAAACTGTTTACAATAAGATGGAACATTTAAAACAGGATGAACATGATGGCGGTAATTCTTCAGGTTGATTTCCCTTCAAATGGCCCTTTTGGTGCAGAAATGGCCACGGCCTATCGCGAGCTGGCAGCCAGTATTAATCAGGAACCGGGTCTCATCTGGAAAATCTGGACCGAAAATAGTGACACCCAGCAGGCTGGCGGAATTTACCTGTTTGATACAAAGCATCATGCAGAACAATATTTACAGATGCACACGGCGCGTCTGCAAAGTTTTGGCATCGACAAGATTTGCGGGAAAATTTTTGACATTAATACTGAACTGTCGGCACTGAATCAGGCCACTTTTCTGGCGTCATCCCGCTAAACAAAAGTTGAGTTAAGCTCATCAGATTCAAGGAATCCAGTTAGCTGGATTCCTGTTTTAAGACTTCCAATAAAGTCGGCTGTGTCGGGGTTTCCTGATGGTCCTGCAAATAGACATGCACGACTTTAAAAATAACCGCAAAGGCCAGACAACTTAAAATACAGAACATCCAGAAACCATAAGGACTACGAATATTGTGTGAACCGCAATTTGGACATTCTTTTTCTGTTGACGCCACCACTTGATTGCAACATGAGCAATGGTATTGATGGTACAGCATAGGCAGTTCTCCTAATTTACTGTAATTCTTGTTTTTATTTTTACATCATGCGAAAAACGCTTTTTGTAATATTGTTTTATCTTATGTGAGCCTGTGTAGCATAGCAAGCTCTATTACTGGTGAGTCTATGTAAGCTTAAGTAAACCCTGCCTGCTTTTGTTGACTTTATTTATCTTTTTATGCACGCTTTCAGACACTTAAGCTGCTGCTTTAACACCGTATTCTCTGCCAGTAATTTTATCGGACTACTCTTAAGTCAGATGCATCCGGCTGCCCTTTTGTTTAAACTAGCGGACTGAAATACAGGAGGATGAAGATGGTACAACTGATCAAAAAAGGCGGATTACGCGAACGCGCCAACCGCAGCCGCCGTTTTCATGGCTCTGAAAATACCGAAACCACTCTGGCACCAAACCGTTATTCATCTGCCCATAAAAAAGCAGAAACGGCTGTTTCTGCTTTGGTTAGTGAACAGGATCAACCAGATTCTGAATCAGAACATACCGATGGCGTCATAGCCCAGCCACAGGGCAAAAATCAGGAATAAGGCGCCCGATAAAATATCAATATAACTGCCTGAACGCTGGTACACCGCCTTAATTTTCGGCTGTGACAATAACAGCATCAGCAACACAAAGGTCAGGAAGGTTTGCAGCGGAATAATCACTGCCAGCTGTGCTTTTAAATAATCACTGGCCGATGAACTGAGCGCCAATGAAAATACACTGCTAAAATAAATCAGGGTTTTAGGATTAGATAAATTGGTGAACAGGCCCAGTAAAAAATAGTTTTTCTGTGCAGAGCTCTGTGCCTGCACATCCTCCAGTGCACTAGACTGTTTTAAACTGCGTAGTCCGCCACTGAGCATGGCCCAGCCCATTTTCGCCAGAAACAAACCGCCTATCAGCATCAATACCTGCTGAATCCATGGAAACTGCTCGACCAGAACGGTAAAGCCCAGCAGGGTTAAAACCACCCACAGCACAATGCCCAATGAAATTCCGGCAATAATATGAATGGTATTGCGACGTGTGGTCGATGCCGAGCTTTTGGCAATCAGAATAATATCGGGGCCGGGACTAAGCTGTGCCACAAAATGTAAGGCACAAATGGTCAACAGTAAGGACATAACACAGGGAGAAGCTTAAAAAGTCATTTATTATATCGCCCGTTCAAAAATATACGAGCACTGCAAGCATAAAAAAACCGAATCCTTGCAGATCCGGTTTTTCAAATAAAGATGGCTTAGTGTTTATTCACATCTTTCATTTCAATTTTTTTTGCTTCTGGCGTCACTTCGCGCGCTTCACCATCAATAATAGTCGAGTCGCGGCCCGCCTGCTGGTTTTGCATGTCCTGCATCTGACGCATCAGATCGGCGAACGGATTCTGGCCTTGTGCACCACCACCCATGCCATTCATATCGCCCATCATGCCCCCCATCATCTGGTTCATCATGGCTTGCTGACGTTTCATCATCGCTTTCATCATGGCCGCTTTAAAGGCATTTTGTACGCCCGGAATCATAATCAGCACAGCCAGCACATCGGTGATCAGGCCTGGAATCAACAGCAGGAAACCTGCAAAGATTTTAGGCAAGTTATTGCTTAATGCCGGATCTGCACTCATTTGTCCCATCTGCATCTGCTGCATTTGTGGCATGATGCCCGCAGAATACTTACGGATCAGATTCATACCAATAAAGAAGGCGGCAATAAACCAGAAGAACACGTACCACATGCTACCGACCAGGTCACCCACGCCGATCCAGACGAATACTTCCAGAATTAAACCAGCCAGAATAATAAGAAATAATTTCATGAAAATTAATCTAATCTCAACAAAATAAATAGAGTGCAGGCATCAACTGCTTAATCAGCATCAAGCTTTTTTTGACACGCTTATGTAACAATATGGGCATTATTCTATTTTTAAAGTGCAGGCCTGTCATTAATATTTTCAATGACAGACCTGAGCTTTATGCTGTAGCACGATAAAAATAAACATAAGCCGCATACACGAGCAGCAGCCACAGCCCGATAAACACTGCCGCGGCCACTGTACTGCACGGCTTTTGACTGTAGATGTACAGTATAAACCCCGAAACTTAAGCCAAAATGAAGATGCAGCCTTTTTTACCAAGATAACCTATATATTGTCCCTGCTATTTTTAATCGCAGCTCCAGCGAGTTTGAAGCATTGTTGATAGTCTTGAGTATCCGCACCGGTTGCTGCAAATTCCCTCACACAATACCGCTGTAAAATCATATAATTCATTTTGATGTAATTTTTTAAGGCTTGGCATGTCACTGATTATTGGTATCGATCCCGGTTCCCGGCTTACCGGTTACGGCATTATTGAGCGTGATGGCTCAAAATTGCGTTTTGTAGATGCCGGCACCATTCGGACCGAAACCACGGAAATGCCTGAACGCCTGAAACGTATTTTTGGTGGTATTGACCGGATTGTAAAATTTCATGGCCCGACTGAGGCCGCAGTTGAACAGGTTTTTATGGCGCAAAACCCGGACTCGGCACTGAAACTGGGTCAAGCGCGTGGTGCTGCCATTGCCGCACTGACCAATCTGGATTTACAGGTGGCGGAATATACCGCCCGCCAAATCAAGCAGTCTGTGGTCGGCTATGGGGCAGCCGATAAAGAACAGGTGCAGATGATGGTGATGAAGCTGTTAAATTTAAGCATTAAACCGCAAGCTGATGCAGCTGATGCGCTGGCCGCTGCCATCTGCCATGCCCACGCCTCCGGCAGTATGAGCAAAATGGCGGTACTGAATGCCCTGGGTGGTATGGCGCGCGGCCGTAGCCGTTCTAGCAGCAGACGGCGCTAACTGGAAGCCATCTTGATCCCGGTGAGGGGATGTCCAAATCGGGAGTTTCTACTTAACGGATCATCTGGAAATGGGTGTATTCACGTTCTGCCGGATCAAACGGGATGCGCTCAATTTTAGTGACCTGTGCCCGCAATGGTCCAACCAGACTGCGTTTCAGAATTTCCTGAATCTGCATTTCCTCGCCAATAATTTCTGCTTCGACATCACCATTGTCCAGATTTTTGACATAGCCGGTTAGCTGCAGTTCTTGCGCCTGCTGTTCAAACCAGCGGCGATACCCCACGCCCTGCACATTTCCCTGAATAATAATTTTAAGTGCTTGCATCTCTCACCTGTTCACGACCTGATAAATGGCCTGATTCATCTGCTGTGCCTGAAGTCCGCGCATACCGGATTCCGCCAGTACATCTCCAGCTTGCGCATGTAAAGTGACAATCTCATGTAAACTGAGTTCAGTATGATATTGTGCTTTTAAACTGGCGATCATGCCGGACAGAACATCACCCATGCCGCCCGTGCCCATCCCGGCATTGCCGGCAGTACATAGCCAGAGCTGATCTTCCAGAATCAAGCTGCCCGCGCCTTTAAGCACCCACTGGCCGCCATAACGAGCCTGTAATTCCTGAATGGCCTGTAAACGGTTCTGCTCAACCTCCATTGTCGTTAGGCCTAAAAGTTTCGCCGCCTCACCCGGATGTGGCGTTAAATAACTACCTTCAGGTAACTGCTGCGGATGTGCGGCCAGAAACCATAAGGCATCTGCATCGAGTACCCGTTCCAGTTCAGCCTGTAACAGTTTCGGCAACCATAGTGCATATTGACGGGCAGCCCAGTCATCACGTCCAAGTCCCATACCAAAACAGATGGCATCGACCTGCTGTAGCAGCTGTTCAATGGCATCATCCTGCAGAGTGTTAATATCGCGCAGCATGATATTCGGAGCGCGACTTAAAATGGCGGTATGATGTTTGGCATCACAGACCACGGTTACTTTGCCACAGCCAGCCGCAAACGCCGCTTCCGCCGCCATTATTACCG
This sequence comes from Acinetobacter sp. YH12112, assembly GCF_013418945.1. NCBI lineage: Bacteria > Pseudomonadati > Pseudomonadota > Gammaproteobacteria > Moraxellales > Moraxellaceae > Acinetobacter > Acinetobacter sp. YH12112. Next base: position 4,667 of record NZ_VPBA01000031.1, read on the forward strand.
CGCCACCCATATCAGCATGACCGCCGACCACTAGCACATGCCCATAACTGCCTTTATGACCAAAAGCCTGTCGTGGTGGCAGCTGAATCTGGGTGGGTACCAATTGGGCGATGGCATGTAATTCGGCATCGGGAGGAATGGCAGCAATCACTTCCACCTGTCCGGCGTAGGCTTTGCCCTTACCGGTAAAGAGTCCAGCTTTTAAACCCAATACGCTATAGGTCAAATCGGCCTGAATTGCGCAAGGTAAAGGCTGACCGCAATTGGCCTCCAAGCCACTTGGAATATCAATTGCGACTTTCAAGCCGTGTTGCTGATTCATCTGATGAATAATCTGTTGCCACTCAACGCTCAGTTCACGATTCAGGCCAATCCCAAACAGCGCATCGATATAGACCTCATAAGACTGCTGAAACTGAAAGCCAGATTGAATATCTAGGCCAGCCACTCGGGCCTCGCGTTCAGCCTGCTGCAAATCAGGCGAAGAACCCAATTCAGCCGCATAAATATGTACCTGAAAACCAGCCTGCTGTAAATATTTGGCTAGCAGATAGCCATCTCCGGCATTATTGCCCTGCCCGCAGCAAACCGCCACTGTCTGATATTTATGTTGCTGTAAAACGGGAATAACGCGCTGGGCAATGGACCAGGCCACCTGCTGCATCAGGCCATAAGACGAGTTTTGCCGAGCAAACCAGCGCTGCTCCCATGCTTGAATATCACGGCTATGATAAACTTGTGGATGCATTGTTTTTCCCTTGTTTTGTCATTATGAACTCATCACCTGCCATGCAAAATATTCCGGTCAATCAACTTGATCCCGTCCAGTTAAAAGCATGGATTAAAGCGCAGGCTTTAGCACTGGGCTTTGCTGATTGTGTCATTGCCCGGCCCGATGCTCAAGCAGAATTACCCCGTTTGGAAGCCTATTTAGCGCAAGGTTATCAGGCAGATATGCATTTTCTGGGCGAAAATCTGGAGAAACGTGCCAACCCGGCCTTACTGGTGCCGGGCACCAAAAGCATTATTTGTGTGCGCATGAATTATCTGGTCGATCGGCCTGCGCCACGACACGTGCCAGATGCACCCAATAGCGCCATTATTGCGCGTTATGCCCGCGGCCGCGATTATCATAAAGTCATGCGCGGTCGTCTTAAAACTCTGGCCAGCCTGATTCGGGACAAAATCGGTGATTTTGAATCGCGCCCTTTTGCCGATTCAGCCCCCATCTTTGAAAAATCGCTGGCCGAAAGTGCCGGCATGGGCTGGACCGGTAAACATACCCTGCTGATTCATAAAAAATCCGGCTCATTCTTTGTATTAGGTGAGCTGTTTAGCTCGCTTGAGTTGCCGTTTGATGAACCGGCCACGGCGCACTGCGGTTCCTGTAGCGCCTGTATCGACATCTGCCCGACCAAAGCTATTGTCGAGCCCTACGTGCTGGATGCTGGTAAATGTATTGCCTATTTAACCATTGAATATAAGGGAATTATTCCTGAAGATTTGCGCCGGCCGATTGGCAACCGGGTTTTTGGCTGTGATGACTGCCAGTTAATTTGCCCCTGGAACAGTTTTGCCCAGCTGACTCCGCTGGATGATTTTGCCCCGCGTCATGGGCTAGACCGGATGAGCCTGCTGGAACTCTGGCAATGGGATGAAGCCACCTTCCTGGCCTGCACCGAAGGCAGTCCACTCAGACGGACCGGTTATCAGAGTTTTAAACGCAATATTGCGATTGGTCTGGGCAATGCGCCTTATTCCGCAAATATTATTGCCCAGCTACAACAGGCCAAAACGCTGCATGATGAGGTGGTGAATGTGCATATCGACTGGGCCATTCAGGAGCAGTTGACCAAATCTGCATAATTTTTCATTTCTTTACCTGAGCTCACAGATCCCCACACAAGCCCTACAGCGCGTGGTGCTGAATTGTGGCTCAATAGAGGAATCAAACAGAAAAGATGTTGTCATCAGGAGGAATTTATTATGCAAACGCATCATAAAAACCAACAGCAGCAGAAACAACAGCAAAAGCAGCAACTTGAACAGCAAACTGAACATTTAAAACAGCAACAGCAGCAACCCCAAGGGCCTATTGATAGCCCTAAAAACAACCAGCATGAACAGGATGACCGGATGCTGAATAAACAGCACCGTGCCGATCTGCAAAACCAGAACATGCACGGCAATCATCGTGAATAATGCTGAAGTTCATGTTCCCTCGCTCAACAAAGTCCACTTCAGGTGGACTTTGTTTTTGGATTGCGTCATATTTTGCTAATGAAGCGCCTGCCGCTTTTGCTTAATATACAGTATGCAAAATATGGATAATTAGGGACAGACTTATGAGCAGTATGCGTCCGGTACGTAATGATTGGTCTCGTGAAGAAATTGAGGCACTTTATCAGCAACCGTTTTTAGATTTGGTTTTTGAGGCGCAGCGTGTACATCGTGAGCATTTTGCTGCCAATACCATTCAGGTGAGTACTTTACTCTCGATTAAAACCGGTAAATGCCCGGAAGACTGCAAATACTGCTCTCAATCGGCTCATTATGATTCACAGCTGGAAGCTGAAAAACGTATTGCCGTTGAAAAAGTGATTCAGGAAGCCAAGGAAGCGCTGGAATCAGGTTCTTCACGTTTTTGTATGGGCGCAGCGTGGCGCAATCCGCATGAACGCGATATGCCTTATGTACTGGAAATGGTGCGTGAAGTAAAAGCGCTGGGTCTGGAAACCTGTATGACGCTGGGTATGCTGAACCAGTCTCAGGCAGAACGTCTGAAAGATGCTGGCCTGGATTATTACAACCATAACCTCGATACTTCACGCGAATACTATGCCAACATTATTAGTACCCGCAGCTTCGATGACCGTTTAAATACCTTGGAGCATGTGCGTAATGCCGGCATGAAAGTCTGTAGCGGCGGTATTGTCGGTTTAGGTGAAGATACCCAGGATCGGATTGGCCTGTTACATGAACTGGCCACCTTGCCGATTCATCCGGAATCTGTACCGATTAACATGCTGGTGCCAATTGAAGGTACACCACTGGCCGATGTAGAAAAACTCGATGTCACCGAATGGATTCGTACCATTGCCGTGGCGCGCATTATCATGCCAACCAGTTATATCCGCCTGTCTGCCGGTCGTGAATCTTTATCCGATTCAGATCAGGCCCTGGCTTTTATGGCCGGTGCCAACTCGCTGTTCTCGGGTGAAAAACTGCTAACCACCCCAAATGCCGGTGAAGGTAAAGACCGTCAACTGTTCCAGAAACTGGGACTGGTGGCGGAAAAAGCCAAACCGACCGTTCAGGAACTGTCGGTAGATGCGATGGCGGTTTAATCCGCATCACACGAAAAAGCCCATCTTCTGGATGGGCTTTTTTTATGAGGTAATTAACAGGCCATAATTGGCATTCAGATACATACCCGGTTTAATCAGATCGGCACCATTGGCATGATAAACCGTGAGTTCCTGCTGGATGACATCAAAATGAAAAGCATCAAAACAGTCCTGATGCTGACACAGCCAGGCCAAGGTATCGCTGAGCTGATCATCTACAATATAGGTTGGGGCATTAAAATTTTTGGCCATGTGCATATTCAGTTATAGAGAGATGTCAGGATTTTAGCCTGAAACGGCAGTAAATAAAGCAGCTTGGAATGAGATTTATTTAACGGCTGAGATGAGCCTGCGCGAATGTTGATGCAGTGTATAAACAAAAAGAAGTGAGTCTAGCCCACTTCTTTTTTGAATCTGGTTTGATCCCCTCTATGATTTATTGGCCCCACACTTACGACACTCAATATGCGCACCAATTTCCTCCATTTGCTCATATTCATAAATATGTAAGCAGAAAAAGTTTTTTAATAATTGAAGCATCCTAACACTCCTATTTTTGATTATTTTTTCATTCAGCTTCTTGCCGCTTATTTCATCCTGAAACAAGCATAACCAAAATTGGTTATACTCATTTTTTAACACATTTTTTAAAAAGATCAAGTGTTATTTCAAGGACTTCTTTTGAACGTCATTCATCATAATTATTGAAGCTTTTACTCTATATTCAAATAGCTAGCGCATTTTTCGGTTTAAGTCTGCACAAAACAGATTTTTTGTAATCCCCTCTTGATTTCGTCACGCAAGTGTTTAGGATGAAAAAAACAGCCTTTTTCGGCAATGATGCCTCGGAAAAGTAGTCAAGAAACAAGACATTATTTAAACAACAAAAAAATGGAATAAGGATATCAACATGCTTGGACGTATGATGTATCAACCGTTATTGATTAGCTCGCTGATTGAACATGCAGCACGCTATCATGGCGATACACCCATCATTTCAAAAAATACCGATGGCAGCATGAGCAGCACTGACTGGGCCGCTGTGGCAGAGAATGCCAAACGCTTTGCCAATGCCCTGCAAGCCTTAGGGTTAGAGCAGAGTGACCGTGTGGCGACCATTGCCTGGAACAATCATCGTCACCTGGAAAGCTGGTATGCGATTTCCGGGAGTGGTCTGGTCTGCCACACCATTAACCCGCGTCTGTTTCCTGAACAGCTGATTTTTATTATTAATGATGCTCAAGACCGGGTGGTGATTTTTGATAAAACCTTCCTGCCGCTAATTGTCGGGGTAAAACAGCATTTGCCGCAGGTGGAGCATTTTATCTGTCTGGATGCACCGGATGATGCGGTCCGGGAAAAATTGCCTGAAGTTCGGTTTTATGATGATTTGATTGCCGCCCAGTCCAAGACATTTGACTGGCCAGAACTGGATGAGAATATGGCCAGTTCCCTGTGCTACACCTCAGGCACCACTGGTAATCCAAAAGGCGTGCTCTACAGCCACCGTTCCACCTTGCTGCACAGTTATGGCATCAGCCTGCCCGACTCCCTGAATTTATCGGCCAAAGATGTAATGCTGCCGGTAGTGCCGATGTTCCATGTCAATGCCTGGGGCACGCCATATGCTGCGGCGATGGTTGGCTCAACCCTGGTGTTGCCGGGACCAGGGCTGGATGGTGCCAGTCTGGTACAGCTAATTGATAATTATAAAGTGACGGTGGCCTTGGGTGTGCCAACCATCTGGCAAGGTTTACTGGCCGCAGCCAAACAGTCTGGCAGCACGCTGGAAAGCATGAACCGCAATGTGGTCGGTGGCTCGGCCTGCCCGCCAGCGATGCTGAAAACCTTTAAAGAGCAGTATAACTGCGACACCATTCATGCCTGGGGCATGACTGAAACCAGTCCGCTGGGTTCTGCCAACCAGCTCAAAGCCAAGCATGAACTGCTCAGCCCGGAGGAGAAAACCCAGTTACGACTGTCTCAAGGTCGTCCACCATTTGGGGTAGATTTACGTCTGGCTTCGGCAGAAAAAGGCACCGACTTGCTGCCACGTGATGGCCAGACCACCGGCAATTTACAGATTAAAGGCCACTGGATTATTGAGCGTTACTTTGGCAAAGAGGAATCTGCCCTGACCAGTGATGGCTGGTTCGATACCGGCGATATTGCCAGTCTGAACAGTGATGGTTTCCTGCACATTAGTGACCGTTCTAAAGACCTGATTAAATCGGGTGGTGAATGGATTTCATCGGTAGAACTGGAAAATCTGGCCATGTGCCATCCGGAAATTGCCATGGCCGCAGTGATTGCCGCCAGCCATCCAAAATGGGATGAACGTCCGGTAGTGATTGCCATGAAAGTGCCGGACAGCCAGATTACCGAAAGCGAACTACTGGATTATTATGCCGATAAGGTGGCCAAATGGCAGATTCCCGATAAGGTTATTTTTGTTGACAGTATTCCACTCAGTGGGACCGGCAAAATGCTGAAAAAAGATTTACGCGAACAATATGGTCAGGTGCTGATGGAAGCGCCCGTGTAAATATTGGTCTATGTAGAGATAAGATAGAAAAAGCGCTGATAGATTCAGCGCTTTTTTATGGGATCAACAATGCGATATACCTAAAGATCACAGGTTTTTATATTCACTTAAGCCTGTTTTTTAATCACATGCTCGGCGGAAAAATCGCGATAGGTACGGCGTGAGGCAGTTTGTTCAGGCAATGGCTCGACCTCGTGCATGCTCTGCAGACAGCGTGCAGTCAGTTCAATATATTGCTGGGTGCCATGACGTTTCCAGGCAATTTCCTTGTCTTCCAGTGGCCGCACCACCTTAGCCGGACTGCCAAGTGCCAGGACATTGGCCGGAATCTGGGCTTTGGCTTTTACGGTACTATTGGCGCCAATAATGGTATTTTCACCAATTTCCGCTTCATCCAGAATCACGCTGTTCATGCCAACCAGTACATTTTTGCGAATGATGCAGCCATGCAAAATTGCCCCATGTCCGATATGGCCATATTCTTCTACCAGCGTCACGCTGTCCGGAAAACCATGCACGGTACAGGAATCCTGCACATTGGCATTCTGCTGAATATGAATCCGGCCAAAGTCGGCACGTAAGGCAGCAAATGGGCCAATATAAGCCCCGGCTTCAATAATCACATCACCAATAAGTACAGCAGTTGGATGCACATAAGCCTGCGGATGCACCACAGGAATCACACCATCAATGGAGTAACACGGCATATTTTATTCCTTTAAAATAAGCGGAGTAGATGCTTCCCCACCACGAGGCAAGGAAGCTCTATGAATAAGCTCAAGCCAATGAGCTGGGTTCTTCTATTTTAATACCGCCAAAACGCTTGAAGAATTGCGGATGCGCCGGTGGCATTGAACCTTCCGACGTGCGCGCCAGTTCCATAAAGAATTCTTCTCCGGCACTGACCACACGCTGATACAGGTTGCTACTTAAGTTGCGTGCATTCAGCGATAACCAGTCCGATGGCAGCAGCTCAAACGGCAGGTTCGGATCTTTCAGCAAAATCCGGCGATACTGATGAATCAGCAAAATCCGGATCTGGAAGGCCTGTACCGGGTCCAGTTCATCTTCGGCATCAACCAGATTCAGAAATTCACGGAAATCACCCATGAATTTTTCATAACGCTGATGCAGTTCAGGCACCGGCCAGTTGGTTGCCACCATGCGTTTGATGGTTGGATACGACTCCTGCCATAACTGCAAGGTTTCAGCTTTAAAGATCACCACCTGATCGGTCATTTGCAAATTCAGCAATAGATTTTGCAGTTTCAGATGATCACAGCCCGGATAAGCCATCACGTTGGTGGCAATATTGGCAAAACCGAGCCATTCCAGTTCTTTCTTTAAAATGGCTTTATTTTCCAGCTCGACCGAACTGAGCAGTACCAGATCCCATTTCTGATCCCATTCCTTGTGCTGGAAGCTGTAAATTTTCTGGTCCGCCATAATAAAACGCTGACGGCTGTTTTCGGTAATACGGTAATAACTGGTGCGGCCAATTTTTTCCGATACCAACCAGCCGTTTTGTACCAGACGAAATACGGCGGTACGTACCGAACGTTCATTCAGGCCAAACACATCCATCAGCTGGATCAGGCTGGCCAGACTGATAATCCCACCGCGATGAAAAATACAGTCACCAAATACGGTCATAATCAGCGATGTGCCACTTAAGGCTTCATGCTGAATAAAATCATCAATACTTTGTTTTAATTTTGGATTCATTGCGATGTATTCACACCCTGTTTGTGAGGGCAATTGACCGCAGTCAATCGCCCACTGAACCTATGCAGACTTTCGGATATCAAATACCCGCTGCGCCTTACCTTCTGAGCGTGGCAGACTACCTTCCGGCAACACATCCACCGTCACGCTAATGCCCACCATGGTTTTAATCTGGGCTTTTAACTGCCCGGCCAACTGGTGCGCCATAACATCATTGGTATCTTTACGCATTTCTGCCTGAATATGCAATGTGTCGAGGTGTCCCTGTTTACAAATATGAATCTGATAATTCGGAATCAGCTGCGGAATATGCAGAATCTGCTCTTCAATTTGTGACGGGAACACGTTCACACCGCGGATAATCATCATATCATCGCTGCGTCCAACGATTTTGTCCATACGACGCATGGTGCGTGCCGTACCGGGTAACAGACGGGTCAGGTCACGGGTACGGTAACGGATCACTGGCATGCCTTCTTTGGTGATGGTGGTAAAGACCAGCTCGCCCAGTTCACCATCTGGCAGGACTTCACCGGTTTCCGGATTAATAATTTCCGGATAGAAATGATCTTCCCAGATGGTTGGGCCGTCTTTGCTTTCCAGACATTCCATTGCTACACCCGGCCCCATTACTTCAGACAGGCCGTAAATATCCAGCGCATCAATGCCCAAGCGCTCTTCAATTTCCTTGCGCATTTCATTGGTCCACGGCTCGGCACCAAAAATACCGGTACGGATAGAACAGTCTTTGGCTGTGCCAAATTTCTTTTCCAGCGCTTCAATAATATTCAGGCAGTAAGATGGCGTAACCATTAAAGCGGTAGGCTTAAAGTCATGAATCAGCTGCGCCTGACGCTCGGTTTGGCCGCCCGACATTGGAATAACCGTGGCACCTAAGCGCTCTACGCCATAATGCGCACCCAAACCGCCAGTAAACAGACCATAACCATAGGACACCTGAATGGTATCTTTGGCGCTTAAACCGGCTGCACGTAAGGAACGCGCCACCACATCTGACCAGGTCTGAATATCCTGCTGGGTATACCCAACCACGGTCGGCTGGCCGGTGGTGCCAGATGAGGCATGCACACGCACAATCTGTTCCTGTGGCACGGCAAACATGCCAAACGGATAGTTGTCACGTAAATCTTGTTTGGTGGTAAACGGGAATTTGGCCAGATCTTCCAAAGTATTGAAATCATCAGGATGAACCCCTGCTTCATCAAACTTCTTTTGATACACCGGGCTGTTCTGGTAGGCATGCTGCAGCGTTTTTTTCATGCGTTGCAGCTGGATGCTACGTAACTCATCGATTGAAACAGTTTCGATTTTTTCCATTGCATTGTTATTCATCTTATTACTCCTTTTCAATCATCCTGATTGAGTGCTGTATTTTTTACTTGGATGTGTCCTCATCCACATTTTCGATAATCATGGCCACGCCCTGGCCCACACCGACACACATGGTGCACAGTGCATATTTCCCTTGACGACGTTTTAATTCTTTCATGGCGGTAATCACCAGACGCGTCCCACTCATCCCGAGTGGATGTCCCAAGGCAATCGCGCCACCATTTGGATTGACCCGGGCATCATCATCCTGCAGGCCCAGTTCACGGGTCACCGCCAGTGCCTGTGCGGCAAAGGCCTCGTTCAGCTCAATAATATCCATCTGATCCAGGGTCAGCCCGGTCAGGGCCAGCACTTTACGTACCGCCGGCACCGGCCCAATGCCCATATATCTGGCTTCAACACCGGCACTGGCCGAGGCCACGACTTTGGCTAAAGGTTTTAGCTGATGTTGATTCACAAAAGCCTGATTGGCCAGCATGACACAGGCAGCGCCATCATTCACCCCGGAAGCATTACCGGCGGTGACTGAACCGCCTTCTTTACGAAACGGGGTTTTCAGGCTGCCTAAAGCCTCCAGCGTGGTGTCAGCACGTGGATGCTCATCGGTCTGGAAGATGATGCTGTTTTTCTTACGGTCTTTAATTTCAACCGGCATAATTTCTTCGGCCAGAATCCCGTTTTGCTGGGCCACTGCGGTTTTCTGCTGGCTACGATAGGCAAACAGATCCTGATCGGCACGATGAATCTGGTATTTTTCTGCAACGTTCTCGGCGGTTTCCGGCATGCTGTCGACACCAAACTGCGCTTTAAATTTCGGGTTAATAAAGCGCCAGCCGATGGTGGTATCAAAAATTTCCGGGGTGCGGCTAAAAGCGGTTTCCGGTTTGGACTGGACAAAAGGTGCACGGCTCATGGACTCAACCCCACCGGCCAGTACAAACCGCGCTTCACCGGCCTTGATCATACGCGCGCCTGTGGCAACCGCATCTAAACCTGAGGCACAAAGACGGTTTAGGGTGATGCCCGCGACATTGTCCGGCATGCCGGCCAGCAAGGCAGCCATACGCGCCACATTACGGTTATCTTCACCAGCCTGATTGGCACAGCCTAAAATCACCTCATCCAGTTCCTGCCAAGGTAATTCAGGATGCTGGGCTTTTAAATACTGTATTGGCAAGGCAGCCAGGTCATCTGCACGGATGCTGCTGAGCGCACCGGCATAACGGCCAATTGGGGTGCGAATTCCATCGCAAATAAATACCTGTTCCATGTCCTGTGGTTTCCTTAGCCTGCTTGGCGAAATTCTAATTCTTGCTGTGACTGCGTACGTTCCTGTGCAGCCTTCTTGCTTAAATATATACTACAACGGTAGCGTTCTTCAGCATAAATACGATACATATTTTCCAAAATTTGTAAAATAGTGTTATATCCAATTTTTTCTACCCACTGGAATGGACCCTGCGGATAATTCACACCATATTTCATTGCTGAATCAATATCTTGTTCGGTTGCTATAGCATGCAGTACTGCTTCGCTGGCTTCATTCACCAGCATGGAAATGGTACGCAGAACATACAGACCTGCATGATCTTTAGTCCAGATTGGTATCAGATCAATCGCAGCAAAAAACTGCTCGACTTTGGCAATATCGGCTGCGTTACAGGCCGGTGATGCCACGATTGGTAGTGCCTGTGCCGCATTCCAGTCAGCATGCCAGTCCATCAGCACCACTTTGTCCTTGCTATAGTCCAGCTCAACCGATTCACCGCGGCTTAAACGCAGGCGTACATCACCTAGTACAATCTCTTCATCTGCCTGTGGCTGACGCTGCACCTTCAGCTGTGAGGCAGCCTGAATCCGCGAGATCAAGCCGCTAGAATGTGACCAGCTTCCATTGACTTCAAGCTCAAGTTCACCCGGTGCAACACTCGGCATGGCCGGCAAACGATAGGCCGGTGAACGTTCAGCCTGACGATAATCATAAAAACCCTGCCCGCTTTTACGGCCAAAACAGCCGGCATCCACCAGTTCTTTCTGGATTAAGGATGGTCGATAGCGCGGCTCATAAAAGAATTCCTGATAGACGCTTTGGGTCACGGAAAAATTGACATCCTGCCCGATTAAGTCGGTCAGTTCACACGGTCCCATGGCAAAGCGGCCACATTCACGCATGATAAAATCCAATTGTTCAGGCGTGGTGACATTTTCCTGCAAGGCACGAAAAGCTTCGGCATAATAAGGGCGCGCTACCCGGTTGACAATGAAACCCGGCGTTGATTTGGCCGTCACTGGCACTTTGTTCCAACTTTGCATCAGGCTGAACAATGCCTGTGCAATCTGGGCTGAGGTTTTCAGACCACGAATAATTTCTACCAGTTTCATTACCGGTGCCGGATTAAAAAAGTGCAGTCCGACCACACGCTCAGGCTGTGGAATTGTCGCAGCAATGGCAGTAATAGAAATGGATGAGGTGTTGGAGGCAAAAATCGTTTCCGCTGGACACAGTGCCGCCAGTTGCTGAAACAGCGCTTGTTTGACCTCTTTCTTTTCCACAATGGCTTCGACCACCAGTTGTGCATTCGCCAGTGCCTGAAGATCACTAGCAATCGTTAAATTGGCCAGCGTTTGCTGTAACAGCTGCGCTGTCATTTTCCCGGCCGCGACACGTTTTTCCAGCTGGTTTTTTAATTGTGCCAAAGCAGCCTCAGATTTTTGCACATCCACATCAAACAGCTGGGTTGAATGGCCATGCATGGCGGCCAATTGTGCAATACCAATGCCCATGGTGCCGGCACCAATCACCGCGACACGGGCCTGCTGTAAACAAAGTTGTTCCATGATTAGCATCCTGTATATTGCGGTGTGCGTTTTTGCATAAAGGCTTGGACGCCTTCTTTATAATCACTTGAACGGCCGGCCAGACGCTGCAGGTCACGTTCCAGAATGAGCTGTTCATCCAGATTATTGTCGGCTGCAGCATGAATGGCTTTTTTAATTAAGGACAGGCCATAGGTCGGCTGTTTGGCTAAATGCTCGGCCATTTTCCCGGCTTCGGCTTTCAGCTGATCATCTTCTACCACCTGCCAGATCATGCCCAGTTGCAGCGCCTGTTCTGCGCTGACTTTATCGCCCAGCATGACCAGCCCCATGGCTTGGGCACGGCCAACCAGACGCGGCAGGAACCAGGTGCCGCCAGAATCCGGAACCAGACCTAAACGGCAGAAAGCCTGAATAAAAGACGCCGATTTTGCCGCCAGTACAATGTCACAGGCCAAGGCAATATTGGCACCAGCACCGGCCGCAACCCCATTGACTGCGCACAGCACCGGTTTGGGCATATCGGTAATCAGCTTGATTAAAGGGTTGTAATATTTCTCAATTGACAGGCCTAAATCTGGCGCATCGGCATTCGGATCCACCACACGGTCATTCAAATCCTGTCCGGCACAGAAACCACGACCTTCGGCGGAAATGACCACCACGCGAATCTTGCTGTCTTTGGCCCAGGCCTTCATAACCTTGGACACTTCCTGATGCATGGTTTCATTAAAACTGTTGAGCTGCTTCGGACGGTTAAAGGTCAAATAGCCCACTGCATTTTTTTCTTCGACAATAATTGTTTGGTAATCCATTACACACCTCTAAATTCCGGTTTTCTTTTTTCTAAAAATGCCTGAATGCCTTCCTGACGGTCTTGGGTCGCCGCCAGCCAGACAAAATGTTGACGTTCCAGTTTGAGGCCCTGACTCAAGGTCACTTCATGAATCGACTTTAAGGACTGTTTGATGGCGCGGATGGCCAGTGGCGCCTGCGCTGCAATTTTTGTTGCCAGTTCCAGTGCATATTGCACCGTAAGGCCGCTTGGACAGACCTGACTGCTAATGCCGTGTTGCAAGGCGGTCGTAGCGGAGACCATCTCCCCGGTCATGGCCCAGCGCATCGCCAGTTGCTGTCCGACCAGACGCGCCAAACGCTGGGTCCCACCGGCGCCTGGTAACATGCCCAAACCAATTTCAGGGAGTGCAAACTGGGCATTTTCACCGGTGATGATCATGTCGCCATGCAGGGCCAGTTCAAAACCTGCCCCCAGTGCATAACCATTGACCGCCATAATCAGTGGCTTGGAAAACTCATCAATGCCTTTCCACAGCAATGGACGCTGATCCTGCTGGATGCTCACCACATCCAGTTGCGCCAGTTCATTTAAATCTGCGCCGGCAGCAAAACATTGCGGATTGCCGGTAATCACCACGGCTTTTACACTGGAATCTGCATCCAGCTGCTGCAGATGATCAGCCAGTTCTTTTAAGGTGGCATTGTTCAAGGCATTACGCTTTTCCGGGCGGTTCAGTTCAATTAACACCACACCCGGCGCAGCCAGACTGCTTTTTAAATAATCCATGGCTTGTGACTCCCTGTCCGCTGCTTATTCGTCAAAACTCAAGCGCACATTGGCACTGGTCGGACGTGCCTGACAGCTCAGCACATAGCCTTTGGCCACTTCATCTTCTTCCAGGCTGTAGTTAATGGCCATTTCGACCTCACCTTCCAGCACCTTGCATTTACAGGTCGCACAGACCCCGCCTTTACAGGCATAAGGCAAGTCAGCACCGGCACGCAAGGCGGCATCGAGAATGCTGTCATCCTGTTTGGAAACGTCGACAATCAGTTCACGGCCATCGAGAATAATATTGACCTTCTCTTCGCTACGGCTTTCAATTTGCGCAGCGCTGGCTTTCGGCACAGTACCGGTATTAAAACGCTCGGTGTGAATTTTGCTGCGCTCGATGCCCAGTTCTGGTAACACTGTTTCCACCGCATTCATCATCTCTTCCGGGCCACAGGCAAAGCAGTGATCGAACTGGGAATGAATCAGACCGGCCTGAAACAGCTGTTGCAGTTTTTCCGCATCAATCCGGCCATTGAGTAACTGGCTGTCATTCAGTTCACGCGAGAAAACATTGACCAGTTGTAGACGCTCTTTATAACGGTCTTTTAAATCCATGATCTGTTCCGAGAACATGGTCTGTTTCCAGGAACGGTTACCATAAACCAAGGTAAAGTGCGCGCCCGGCTGATGGTTTAGCACCGATTTCACAATCGACAAAATTGGGGTAATGCCGCTGCCGGCAGCAAAGCCGAGATAATTCTGGCCGCCAGTTTTGGCTGCTTTTTGAAAAAATACGCCTTGTGGTGGCATCACTTCCAGTACATCACCGACTTTAAGATGTTCATTAGCCCAGGTCGAAAACTGGCCCTGATCAATTTTCTTGATGGCAATGCTCATGTCTTCAGCACGATCACTGCAAATTGAATAACAACGACGGATTTCACCCTGCTCGGTCAAATGACGGATGGTAAGATGCTGGCCTGGCTGATACTGGAATAAATCGGCCTGTTCAGGTGCCAGATCAAAGGCAATACAGATGGCCTGTTCGGTTTGTGGCTGAATTGATTTAATGGTTAAAGGTATAAATTGGCTCATGTGAAAATCCCTCTTGCATGCCGACGGTGCTTGCCATGCTTATATACATTTAAAATAGTCGAACGGTTCAAGACAGTCCTGACACTTGTATAAGGCTTTGCAGGCTGTGGAACTGAATTCGCTTAATAATTTGGTCTGCTGGCTGTGACAGTGTGGACAGCGAATACCATCACTGAGCGCCACATGCGTGCCACATTGATGTGACTGGCCTTGTGGTGGCGCAATGCCGTACTGCTGCAGCTTCTGCTTGCCACTTTCGCTCATCCAGTCGGTGGTCCAGGCTTCCGATAAATCCACCACCACCTGAACCGGGGTTAGACCTTTACTTTGAAACGCCGCGGTAATTTCATCTTTAAGCAGATCTGTGGCCGGACAGCCGCTATAGGTCGGGGTCAGTCGCACCACAATTTCATCTTGCGCGTTGAGTTCAACGCCGCGAATCATGCCCAGATCCAGCACCGACAGCACTGGAATTTCCGGATCAGACACCTGCGCCAGCGCATCCCAGCATTCATCTAGACAATGTCGAATTAAATTCATGCGACTCACTCCCTGTGATCAAGCTGAATTACCAGGCCATATTTGGATAGGAACGCTGCATATATTGCAGTTCGGCCAGAATAAAGCCCAGGT
Source organism: Acinetobacter sp. YH12112 (assembly GCF_013418945.1). Classification (NCBI taxonomy): domain Bacteria; kingdom Pseudomonadati; phylum Pseudomonadota; class Gammaproteobacteria; order Moraxellales; family Moraxellaceae; genus Acinetobacter; species Acinetobacter sp. YH12112. The sequence goes on from NZ_VPBA01000031.1 coordinate 19,755, forward strand.
GTTCGGTATGCAGGCCCTGTTTGGCACCGCTACGATACGCACCCGTGTCTGGCAGGCTCAGGCCAAAACGTTGCAGTTCGGTCTGTACCTGTGCCGTCCAGGCGGCTTTTAAAGGTGCAAAGTCTGGTAAAATGCCCTGTGCGACCAGCTGCTGCTCATCTGCGGTCTGTTCAAACAGCTCTGCAGTAAAACGCCATAACTGGTTCAGGCCCTGCTGGGTTTTCTCATGCGCTTCGGCAGTGCCCAGACTTAAGCGCTCCATCCAGGTGGTAGAAAAACGCAGATGATATTTGACTTCTTTTAAAGATTTCACCGCAAAAGCAGCGACATCGGCCTGCTGGCTCTGGCTTAAGGCTGTAAACAGTTCCAGGTGGTACAGATCCATCAACCATTGGCGTACCATGGTCTGGGCAAAGTCACCATTCGGCTGTTCACATAACAACAGGTTGCGGTATTCACGTTCGGTGCGGAAATAAGCCAGTTTGTCTTCATCACGGCCCAAACCTTCGATCTCACCAGCCAGACTTAAAGCGGTACGTGCTTGACCGAGCAGGTCCAGACCGATATTGGCCAGTGCAATGTCCAGCTCCAGTTCCGGCGCATGGCCACACCACTCGGCCAGACGGTGCGATAAAATCAGCTGGCTATCGCCCACATGCAGGAGAAATTGTGCTAATACAGTTTGATTCATTGTACTGCTCCTTACATGTGCTCAATGCCATCTGGAATATTGTAAAATGTCGGGTGACGATAGACTTTGTCCAGTGAAGGATCAAAAAATTCCGGTTTTTCATCTGGTTGAGATGAAGTAATCAGTTCCGATTTCACCACCCAGATGCTCACCCCTTCATTGCGGCGGGTATAAACATCACGTGCATTTTGCAGTGCCACTTCATCATCAGATGCACGCAGGCTGCCAACATGACGATGGCTTAAACCCTGTTTGCTGCGTACAAACACTTCATATAAAGACCAGTGATTTTTATTGTCCATGAGCGTATTCCTTCTTCATTTCCGTATGTGAGCTGTTTAAGCAACTTTCTGTTGTTGTTGCTGGGTCTGTTGTTTCTGGGCATAAACGGCTGCGGTATCACGCACCCATTTGCCGCCTTCCCAGGCTTTACGACGTGCTTCAATGCGTTCGTGGTTACATGGGCCTTTGCCGGCAATCACATCAAAGAATTCGGTCCAGTTAATTTCACCAAACTCGTAATGGCCAGTGTCTTGATTAAAACGCAAATCTGGATCTGGCACGCTCAGGCCAAGCTGCAACACTTGTGGTACGGTGTTATCGACAAACTTCTGACGCAGTTCATCATTACTGAAACGTTTGATTTTCCAGGCCATACTTTGCGCGCTGTTCGGCGAGTTGTCATCGCTTGGACCAAACATCATCAGCGCCGGCCACCAGAAACGGTTAACCGCATCTTGCGCCATCTGTTTTTGTTCTGACGTACCGTTGGCCAGTTGCATCATGGCTTCAAAGCCCTGACGCTGATGGAAACTTTCTTCTTTACAGATGCGCACCATGGCACGGGCATACGGACCATAAGAGGTACGGCAAAGCGCGACCTGATTCACAATCGCTGCGCCATCGACCAGCCAGCCAATCGCGGCTACATCGGCCCAGCTCAGGGTTGGATAGTTAAAGATGGATGAATATTTCATGCGACCGGCAATCAGCTTGTCCATCATGTCGTCACGATCGGCGCCCAGAGTTTCTGCCGCGCTGTACAGATACAGCGCATGACCGGCTTCATCCTGCACTTTGGCCAGCAATACGGCCTTACGTTTTAGGCTAGGTGCACGGGTAATCCAGTTGCCTTCTGGCAACATGCCGACCACTTCGGAATGTGCATGCTGGCCAATCTGGCGAATCAGGGTTTTACGGTAAGCCTCTGGCATCCAGTTTTTAGGTTCAATTGAAATGTCCTTTTCAATTGCCTGCTCAAAGCTGTGAAGTTGATTTGTCATTTTATCCTCACTTATCCCAAGTGTTCTGGTATTAAAATTAAAACGATACATTTTAAAAATCAATATTAATTTTTAAGTATCAAATAAAATAATCCACAAAATTAAATCAATTTATTGTTTTTTAATATTTTTATTTTTTAAAAAATTTTTTATTGCAAAATTTGAGCAGAAATATGATTGACAAAAGCGCGTTAAAGTCAGAAATTATGAAACATCAAAACTAAAATATTACTCAAAACGTATCATAAAAGGAGTTATATCATGCTTGAGTTAGACACCCAGACAGCGCAGACGGAATCACAAGCGACTGATTATTCAAGCGTTCGCCCGGCACTGAAGACCTTAAGCTCACTGGTATGCGGTCAGGAATTTGTCGCCAGTCAGGATTTCCGTCCGGTACAGCATGCCATTACCGGTGAAACCATTTATCAGGTCAGTAGCTTTGGCCTTGATACCCGTGCGGTGGTCGACTATGCCAAACAGCATGGCGCGGCCATTGCTTCCTGGACTTTTCATCAGCGTGCCAATGCGCTAAAACAGGTGGCGCAATATCTGCTGGAACGTAAAGAAGACTTTTATGAACTGGCCAAAGCCACCGGCTGTACCCGTAAAGATGCCTGGATTGATGTCGAAGGCGGTATTGGCACCCTATTTGCCTACTCTAGTCTGGTGCGCCGTGAACTGAGCGATGAAACCGCCTGGGTGGAAGACAGCTGGATTCCGCTGTCCAAGCATGGCTCTTTTGGTGCCAAACACGTCTTAAGCCCGAAAGCAGGCGTGGCGGTGCATATTAATGCCTTTAACTTCCCGATCTGGGGCATGCTGGAAAAAATCGCGCCCACCTTGTTGGCCGGTGTACCGTGTATTGTTAAACCGGCGACCGAAGGTGCCGAGCTGACCCATGCGGTGGTCAAAGCCATTCATGCCAGTGGGTATTTACCAGAAGGTGCATTGCAGCTGATTTGCGGCCAGACTTATGACCTGTTTGAGCAGCTGACTCCACAAGATACGGTGACTTTCACGGGTTCTGCGGCAACCGGCCAGAAATTACGTGCACATCCGCACCTGAATCAGTACTCGATTCCATTTAGCATGGAAGCCGATTCCGTCAACAGTGCCATTCTGACGGAACAGGCTAGCGATACGGCGATTGACCTGTTTGTGCGTGAAGTCTTCCGTGAAATGACCAGCAAAGCCGGACAGAAATGTACTGCAATTCGTCGCGCTTTTGTGCCACGTGAACTTTTAGCGACCGTGCAGGAACGTTTGATTGCCAAGCTGCAAAAAGTGGTAGTCGGTAATCCGGAGCTGGATCAGGTCACCATGGGTGCACTGGCCAGCCTCAAACAGAAACAGGACGTGGCGGCCAAGGTGGAACAGTTAAGCCAGGAAGCCCAAATTGTCTTTGGTAGCCATTTACGTCAGGACTTTAGTATTCAGGCCGATCAACCCGAACTCGGCGCATTCTATCCGCCAACTATACTGGTCTGTGAACAGCCTGAACAGGCCAGCAGCCTGCATCAGATTGAAGCCTTTGGTCCGGTGGTAACGCTGATGGCATATGATCATCTGGCACAACTGGCCGGTCTGGTGGCACGCGGTGAAGGTAGTCTGGTGGCCTCGGTGGTACGTGATTGCGAGCAGAATATTGAACAGCTGATTGCCAAGATTGCCCCGTGGCATGGCCGTGTGCATGTGCTGGATGAGGAAAGCGCCAAAGAAAGTACCGGTCATGGTTCGCCATTGCCGCATCTGGTGCATGGTGGTCCGGGTCGTGCTGGTGGAGGTGAGGAACTGGGCGGCTTGCGCGCGGTAAAACATTATATGCAACGTACCGCAATTCAAGGTTCACCGAATGCCATGACCCAGATTGGGCATAGCTGGACCGCCGGTGCTCAGGTGTTTGAAGATCGGGTTCATCCATTTAAAAAATCGTTTGATGAATTACGTGTTGGTGAACGTCTGCTCACCGCACGCCGTACCGTAACCGAGGCCGATCTGGTGAACTTCGCCTGCTTAAGCGGTGATTATTTCTATGCACATATGGACAAAATTGCCGCGGCAGAATCGCTGTTTGAAGAGCGTGTCGCACACGGCTACTTTGTGGTGTCGGCCGCAGCCGGTCTGTTTGTTGATGCTGCGCCTGGCCCGGTGATTGCTAACTACGGCATGGACAACCTGCGCTTTGTCGAGCCGGTGAAAATTGGTGATACCATTCAGGTCGAGCTGACCTGCAAACAGAAAACCCCGAAACAGCAACGCGACCCAAGCCAGAAGCCACACGGCGTGGTGGTGTGGGATATTAAAGTGAAAAACCAGCGCAATGAACTGGTCGCCACCTACGATATTCTGACCTTGGTAGAGCGCGGCGAAGTTTAAGCCGATCTGTTTTAGCTCCAAAAAAGGAATATTTATGATTCCTTTTTTTATTTATACTTAAAAATATGTATCTTTTTATTCAGAACAGATTGACCCGCTGTACAGAAAGGAATAAATTGAAGATAGACGATACAAAACAAAAATAACATGGTTTAAAACGTATCATATTATCTTATACGTTCAGCACAGGAAGTTGCACAATGAATGATAAAACTCTAGAGATAGATGCGGTTGAAAGGAATATTCAACCCGAAAGCAAACAGTTTGAAGTGGCTCATCCCATCGACCTGCCGGCCACGCCTAGTTCGCAGGACAGCAGCAGTACCTATCAGTGGTATGTGGTGATTATCTGTATGGTGGCCTATATCCTGTCTTTTGTAGACCGCCAGATTCTGTCCTTAATGATTGAGCCAATTAAGGCCGATTTAATGCTCAGTGATACCCAGTTTAGTTTATTGCAAGGCCTGGCCTTCTCGCTGTTCTATGCCTTTATGGGCGTGCCCATTGCCGCACTGGCCGATAAAAAATCACGGATTAAAATTATTTCCATCGGCATTGCCTTCTGGAGTCTGGCCACAGCGGCTTGTGGTTTAAGTAAAAACTTCATCCAGATGTTTTTAGCACGTTTAAGTGTCGGTGCCGGTGAAGCGGCCCTGTCGCCTGCCTTCTATTCGATTGTGGCTGACCTGTTCCCGAAAGAAAAACTCGGCCGTGCTTTGGGTGTTTATGCGATTGGCGCCTTTATTGGTTCTGGTCTAGCCTTCCTGATTGGTGGCTACGTGATTGGCTTATTAAAAGAAGTTGATTTTGTGGTGCTACCGCTGATTGGTGAATTAAAAACCTGGCAACTGACTTTCTTTATTGTCGGTTTACCGGGCGTATTATTGGCCCTGGTGATGATTCTGACCGTACGTGAACCCAGCCGTAAAGGCGTGAAAGTCGGTCAGGATGGTGAAGTGGTTAAAGCCTCATTTAAAAACTCGGTGGCTTTTATTAAATTGCACAAGAAAACCTTCTTCTGTCATTTTATTGGCTTCTCTTTCTACACCATGATGCTGTATTCCCTATTAGGCTGGGCACCGGCCTATTACATGCGTCATTTTGGCCTCGATGCCAGTCAGACCGGTTATGTCTTGGGCTGTATTATTCTGGTGGCGAATACGGCGGGCGCGCTGTTCTGCGGCTGGCTCATCGACTTTTTCTCCAAACGTGGCTATAGCGATGCTGCCATTCGTGCCGGTGCTTTGGGCTGTGCAGCGCTGATTATTCCAAGCGTGCTATTCACTCAGGTAGATAATCTGTACTTATCGTTTGCGCTGATTTTTGTGGCGATGTTCTTCTCGACCTTCCCGATTCCAGCCTCGGCTGCCGCGACACAAATGCTGACCCCCAACCAGCTCCGTGCTCAGGTTTCTGCCAAATTCCTGCTGATCTCCAACCTGATTGCCTTGGGTGTGGGTACTACGGCTGTGGCTTTAATTACCGATAACTATTTTGAAAACACACTGATGGTTGGCAACTCGATTTCAATTGTCAATGCAGTGGCCGGTGTGATTGGCGTATTCCTGCTGTATAAAGGTTGTCGCTATTATCGTGACAGTATCCAGCATGAAAAATTGAACTAAGTGCTCCATCCCTGATGAAGAATGAGCCGGCCTCATTCTTCATTTATTTCTGGCAGATCATCCATCCTATCTCATCTTCCCTGTTCAAATTGACTTTTCTATCTCCTAATCTGCGCGTTCTCAGCATCTTCAAAATTCCTCTGATTTCTGGTGATGATGCTTATACAGTATTACTACCATCTGCAATCTTTTTGCAGCAGCAACTGTGCTACATTCATGTATGTTGATCATCTGATTCCTTATAACGACAAGCTTTGGGAGCGACTCATGGCGAAAATGAAAAAAGCATCGATGCATATTGATATTGGTATTTCTGAAGATAACCGGGCCAAAATTGTCGAAGGGCTTTCCCGACTTCTGGCCGACAGTTATACCCTATATTTAATGACCCATAATTTCCACTGGAACGTGACCGGGCCACAGTTTAACAGCCTGCACACCATGTTTATGACGCAATATACCGAGCAATGGAATGCACTGGATGTTATTGCCGAGCGGATTCGTGCGCTGGGTTTTCCGGCGCCGGGAACCTATAAAGAATTTGTAAAACTGGCGTCGATTGAAGAAGTCGAAGGTGTACCAAAAGCCAATGAAATGGTGGAGTTATTGGTTCGTGCCCATGAAACAGTTGCCCGTACCGCACGCAGTATTTTTGATGTGGTGGAAGAAGCCAATGACCAGCCAACTGCGGATGTACTGACCCAACGATTGGAAGTCCATGAAAAAACTGCCTGGATGTTAAGAAGCCTGTTAGAAGAATAAATAGATGAAGAATAAAACCGGGGCGATGCTCCGGTTTTATTTTGGGTGTTTTTAAGCTGCCTACATGGCAGTGAACGTGGTGAAGAGGCGCTGATTGCTTTGGCGAATTTTCTAAGCTGCCTGTATGGGGTCGTATCCATACCCGCACGCATGTCCATGGGCTGGGTAGACAACCAGATTTCATCGATACGGATCATTTGATCAAGCCCTGAAGTAAAAGCAGTAATTCAGTTGCAGACTCCACCGGTCATTCGATTTCGATCATCTGATCCCTTACGGAACATTGTTCATCATGTAATGGAATCCTGATATGAGCGGTAGCTTTCCTCTCTGGCACAGGTGGCGGAGGTGCTTCTTGTTTGACTGGCGTCGGGTGAAGAATGACGGGAAGGAAGTCGGTCTGTGGACAAGATGGGGTTGTTAATGATGGAACCATTGATCTGGACTGACGAATCCATTTATGCAACAGATTGGCATTGATCTGATGTTGCATTGCGACCTTAGCCACCGATGTATCTGGCTGCTGGCATTGCTGAATAAGTTGATGTTTAAATTCAGCAGTGAAGGTTCGACGGGGCTTTTTTAGCGTTGGTGTGCTGTCTATAACTATCTTTAAATCCATAAATAGGTGTCCACTTAAAATTTAGTGGACACTATCGCGGTATTAATGAGTTAGAAAAAGTGGGGCTCAGCGGACGCTTACAAATAACGGAAATTAAATTGCAACTCACTTGGAAATCCGAGACATCAATCAAGGCCTCAACTCAAAGCCGAAACCTGTCCCAGCTCTCTATAAAATCCTCTAAATCAGGATACAACCACATTACTCCAGCGCTTAAATGCCCTTCTAAAATTATGAATATCATTAATATTTAAATAGTCGGCGACCAGCTCATCGTTATAGGCAAATAAGGTCTTTAATTGTATAGACGTAAACAAACGGGCCTGATCCAGCATTTGCTGATAACTGGTATTATGTTTATTCAATCTTCGCTTAAAACTCGCAATACTGATTTGAAAATATTCTGCACATTCTTCCAGATTCGGTGCCTGATGAATGTTACGAATCAAAAAATGATGTACCTCTTGCAGAAAGCTCTGCTCCAGACCGGACTGTTGTTGCAGCACTTTCGCCTGATGATAGTAGGCTTGGCGCATCGCACTGGTTTGATAATTCTGTTTTTGTGTGCATTCCTGAATATCAATCTGTATGGCATTCACCAGACTATTAAATTGAATATTCTCTCCCAGATGTTCCCAGAACTGCTCAATAAATTCCGGCTCTGCACCGACAAAGTGATAGTTCATCTTCAGCTCTTCTTGGGTACTATTGAGCAAAATTGTCCGGACAGCCGTCATGGCACTAATAACCAGAGAGGTGGCATGACGCTCCTGGCTATTTAGCCAGAACAGAATAATTTTATGATCAGAATAGTAAGCCACCGGCGTCAGCCAAGGGCTTAAATATATATGAAACTCGACATAGCGCTGTATCGCTTCTTTAATATTCTGGCTATACGCAATGGCATTTAAGGCCGGATGAGTTAAAGTTTCAATATAACGCTGTCCAAATAAAAATTGCACTTCAGGATGCATAATACTCTCATGCAAATTCCTGATCATGTGTATCAGCTGTTCGACACTAACACACTGATTCACCGAGATCAGCCCCTCAATAAACACCGGTGTTCCTTTTAAAATACGGTTAGGATTTACACCGTACATCTCAGCTAAATCAATCAATAATGCAGGTGCCAGATAAGTCGGCAGAATCAACTGATCATTCTGATAGCTCATACCGACATCCTTGTTCTTAACTTGATAATCTGCTGATGTTTCATCTGTTCATATAATTTCTGGATTTCCGTAGCTGGGCTGTCTTGTTGAACTTCACTGATGGTATAGCGGCAGTCGATGTTAAATTTCTGAAAATCCTGATGTGTATAAAAGATTTGTGACTGAATACATTTCTGCAATTCTCTGGCCATGATCTCAACCTGTGCATCAGCCAGATCCAGCAGCATCAAAATAAATTTGTCACCGGCCAAACGGCAGACCAGATCACACGGTCGGATATTCAGACTGATGGTTTGTGCAATGACCGACAAGACCTGATTGCCCGTGTCAAAACCAAACTCTCTATTGATGGCGCTTAAATCTTTAATATTGATCATCATCAGATGGATATTTTTTGCCGAATGATGGCGCTGGTTAATTTCATGCTGTAATTGCTGTTTAAAGTATTGGGCATCTGCCAGCGGTGTAATCGCATCAAATAAACGGTGATCCCGAAATACATGCTCTTTGGTTTGCAGTTTTCTGGACAAGACCAGCTGCTCTTTATGCCAGTTCACCATGGCAATGGTCAGCACAATAAAACCGATAGGGGTAGTAAAGGATTCCATTAAATCATCCCAAACCAATGTTTTGGGGATGGCAATAAATTCATCCAGCACATCCATCCATAAAGCCAGAAAGACAAAGGTCAGTCCCCAATAAAAATATCGGGTCACATAGCCTCTTGGACGGCTTTTCAGAATGAGATAAATCCATAATAAAGTCAGTAAACAGGCCAGCCCCTCCCCAATCACATCAATCACCTGAATTTCACTGTATGCTTTAAAATTTCCGGACAGCATAAAAAAAGCCAGACAAGCGATGGCCATGATCATCACCAGTAAAAAGTGCCGTGGATAGTAGAAGAATGGTTTTAGCATAGCCCAAACATGATTATTGTTTTCATAAGCTAATCAGTATTTTATGACAATTTAATTGCAAGCCGCTTTTGCCCGATTTTCAAATCAGCTCAGGATAAATTTTAAAAAGTCTGGCGCTTCGCTTTTAATGACACTGCTAACAGGCCCTTATACGCATTTCTGCTCTTCATGAGCCTAAAAATTTCCATCAAATCAGCTCAAACCGGACTGAAACATCGGTGGATATCATTCCAGCTTTTGTTATTGTCATCATTTAGTCATTGACCAAATTTAAGGTGCTCAACAAACAGCCATTGCGCTCTTTGGGGATAATATAAATGAGCACTCATTGCAGTAATAAAACAGCAGCATTTACCTTTAAGGTCAGCACTTTAGTGCTATGTATGTTGGCCACTGGCCATAGTCTGGCGGCCGAAACCGCAACCGAATACGTCCGTGTAATTGGACAGGCCGCAAGTATCAATGAAGCATTAAAAGAACAGCGCAAATCCGATTCGATTTCCAGCGTGGTGCATGCCGATGCCATTGCAAAACTACCCGATGATAACGCGGCGGAAGCCTTACAGCGCATCCCCGGGGTATCGACTGAACGTGACCAAGGAGAAGGCCGTTTTGTTACAGTGCGAGGTTTGGGCACTGATCTGAATGCGGTTACGATTAATGGCACGCTGGTTCCTGCACCAGAAGCATCGCGCCGTGGTGTAGCGCTGGATGTCTTACCTGCAGAACTGGTGCAGTCTTTAACCGTGGTTAAAACCTTAACTCCAGATATGGATGCAAACTCACTGGGCGGGACCATTCAGGTTGAAAGTCTGTCGGCGTTTGATCATGACGGCCTGTTTTATACGGCTGCAGTTGAAGGCGGTTATGATGAAAAACGTGAAGAATATAGCCCGAAAGTATCAGGTGCGGTGAGCCAGAAATTCAGTCTCGGTTCCGGCACCGATAATTTTGGTGTCGCTGCAGCCCTGAGCTGGCAAGAGCGTACCTTTGGTTCAGATAACGTTGAAACCGGAGGGAAATGGGAGGATGGCCTGCTCGAAGAAACAGAAATGCGTCAATATGATATTGAACGTGAACGTCTGGGCGCGGGCCTGAATTTCGATTTTCGACCAAATAAGAACAGTGAATACTATTTACGTACCTTATATAGCCGCTTCCAGGACAATGAAACCCGTCAGGCTGCAGGTGTTGAATTTTCCGATCCACTCGCCATAAATACACCTGGCAGCGCAGAAGTAGTTCGTGAACTGAAAGAACGTGAAGAAACCCAGGAAATTAAATCCTTTGTACTGGGCGGTAAAAACCGTTTTGATCAGTGGACGCTGGAAGCCCAGCTCGGCTATAGCGAAGCCTCGGAAAAGAATCCGGGCGGTATTGCCGGTGCCGGATTTGTCGGTGAATTTGATGATCTGCAATATTCAAGCACGCGTATTCCTGTCGTGAAAGGCGCGGCCAGCTTCTATGACCCAAGCCGATATGAACTCGATGAAGTGGAATGGGAAAAAAGTACAGCCAAAGATAAAGAGAAAAATGCCAAATTCGATCTGAGCCGCGATTATCTGCTCAACGATTATGCATCTGTCTTCAAATTTGGGGCAAAAGTCAGCCAGCGCACCAAAACCAATGATACCGAAATCTGGAAAGTTGAAGATTTAGACACATCCCCTGCCCATTTTGGTTCAAACGGTCATTATGAACTGGCACAGTTCGGCCCGACCTTGTCTAGTGGCCCGATCCATAATCAACTGGCCCAGCTCAACCTGAATGACTGGCGAGATGCTGAAGAATCGGTCATCAGCGATTATAAAACTTCGGAAGATATTCATGCTGCTTACGTCATGAATACCATTGATTTTGATCGGTTACGGGTGATTGCGGGTTTACGCTATGAAGATACCGATTTTGAAACACAAGGCTATCGGATTCTGGATGGTGAAAGCACGTCTGTTTCCACCCAAAATGATTATGATCACTGGTTACCGAGCCTGCATCTTAAATATCAGTTGAGTAGCAATGCTATTTTAAGAGCCGCATGGACCAATACTGTGGTACGTCCAAACTTTGAACAATCCCGACCGGGAATTTATATTGATGGTGATGAAGCCGAGTTTGGTAATCTAAATCTTAAAGCGCTGGAAGCCTCCAACTTCGATTTAGGCGTAGAGAAATACTTTGGTGATGCCAGCGTAATTTCCATGAATGCGTTCTATAAAGATATTGATCACTTTATTTATAACGCTAACGTTGCAGGCACTGGTGACTGGACTGATTTTGATGAAGCCATGACTTTCAAAAACGGTTCATCCGCCAAAATTTACGGTGTAGAACTCGGCTATAGCCAAAAATGGCATAACTTCATCTTTGGTCTCAACAGCACCTTCAGTCGTGCCAAAGCCGATATTGATGGTATGGTCGATGGTGAATTGATGACCCGAACCATTAATTTCCCAAGCCAATCTAAAGTGGTCGGTAATGCCATGATCGGCTGGGAAAACGACCGTGTGGGTCTGCGTCTTGCCGCCAACTATAAATCCCGTTATCTGAATGAAATTTCTGGCATTGATGAGCCAGAAAAAGATTTATATACCGATGATCAGGTGTTTGTTGATTTGAGTGGTCATGTGAATTTTAACAAAAATATCCAGCTGTTCTTTAATGCACAAAACCTGACCGATGAAGTGTATTACAACTATAACGGCAATCGTCATTATAACGCGCAATACGAAGAATACGGCCCGAGCTATAAAGTTGGTCTGAAATTCACACATTTCTAAGCCTTTAGCTCACCCAAAGCCACTTTGGCTTTGGGTACTTTTTATTTAGAGAAAAATCATGACAATGCTTTTTAAATTAAGCACCTTCTGTGCAGCGCTTGTGGCTTTATCTGGCTGTGCCTCCTCTGCTCATACCCAAAAAAACACCATCAGCAGCCCTCTTCATCTGGAACAGACTGTTTCAGCACTGGATCAGCCTGCGCTGCCGGTGGAGCAAATTTTCAAGTTACCCATCACCGTCGAAGATGCACATTGGATTGAGATTGATGGTTTAAATGCTCAAGTGCTCACCAGCAGCAAAACCCAAGGCCTAAGCCTGTGGAATTCAAATGCCCAACGTGTACAGCATATTCCCGGCTCGTTCAGTAAAATTGACTATCGCAGCATTGGCCAACAGCTGATTATCCAGACCACTGATTTACTTCAGCAGCGACCGGTCATTTTCCGTTTTGATTTAAACACCGGAACCTGGGCAAAGCCTGTCTATCTGGCGGCCCGTAGCTTTAAAACCGAAGATAACTGCCTGTATCTCACGCCTGATCAATCTTTATATAGCTTTCTGGTGGGAGAAGAAGGTATCGGGGAGCAATGGATGATTCAGTCTGGAGGCTCAAACCAGATTAGCCCTCGTTTTATTCGTAACATGAGCCTGCCACCCAACAGTGGTTTTTGTGTGGTAGATGACCATCATGACAAATTGTACATCAATGAAGAAGATGTGGGCATTTGGGCTTATGAGACAGATCCTGAAGCAGATTTGATCCGATATCCAGTAGATTTGAATCATCCGCATGGATCAATTCTAGGCAATGTTAGCGGACTAAGCTTGATCGACAATGCACTGGCAGCAATGGATGAATCCAAAGCTGTGCTGTACCGCTATCGCATTGAGGGTACTTCATGGCACAAATTACCTCCACTCTCTCTACAGAATGTAGATGAGCCTGAACGTATCAGCCTGAAAGGTACCCAAGACCAGAAACAGCTGTTACTGGTTGATGATCAGATCAAGCTATTGAACATTGACTGGACCACGCAAGCCCTGCCTCCTAAAAAAGCAGGCTTAGCCATCCCGGCAGATGTCGAAACCGATTTGGTTCCAAGCCGTGGTGATGCGGCTGATGATCCCGCAATCTGGGTCAATCAGGCTAACCCACGTCTGTCACGTGTGCTGGGTACAGATAAACAAGGTGGCCTTGCGGTCTACGACCTGAACGGGAAACAGCTGCAATACTTAAAAGTCGGCCGTCTGAATAATGTTGATATTCGACCGAATTTCAAACTGGGGCAACAGACAGTCGATTTAGCCATCGCCACCAACCGCGATCAGAACAGCCTGCATCTGTTCAGCATCCATCAAAAAACCGGACAGGTCAAAGATTTAGGAGAACTGCCAACAGATCTCAATAACATCTATGGATTCTGTATGTACCAGAACCGGCAAGGTGAAACCTTTGCCATTCCAAACGATAAAAATGGCACTTTTGTGCAATATAAGATTCAAAGCAAGGCAAGCGGCCTAAGCGCAGAGGAAGTCCTCAGGTTTAAAGTGTCTAGTCAGCCTGAAGGCTGTGTGGTGGATGATGAACATGACCGGATCTATGTCGGTGAAGAAGCTAAAGCGGTGTGGACCACCAGGTTGGATGACCCTAAGCAGATTCAGCTAAAACCAGTGATCACTGTTGGGGAACAGGTCAAGGCGGACATTGAAGGACTGGCCATTTATAAAGGTCAAGTACGTGATTATCTGGTCATTTCCAGCCAGGGAGATGACAGTTATTTAATAGTCGATGCTGCCGCCCCTTATCAGCTGCGCGGGAAATTTAAAATCTCGGCCAATCTGAATCACGAGATTGATGCGGTCTCTGAAACGGACGGGCTTGAGGTGACCTCAGCCAATCTGGGAGGTATCTGGAAAAAAGGCATGCTGGTGGTTCAGGACGGACGTAAGCGTATGCCAGAAGGCAATCAGAACTACAAATATGTGGCCTGGGAAAAAATTGCACAAGCCTTGGGTCTGGAATAAACCCTTGCCTCAGGTACAGCCTACGGCGCTGTACCTGTGTTTCATCTAAGAATAATTTTATTGAGGTTTTTATGTCGAATCCATCTGCAGCACAGCTTTCAGTATGGGAGTTGATTAGCCATGCCAGTCTGCTGGTTCAAGCAGTAATGCTGATTTTATTACTGGCATCCATTATTAGCTGGTATGTCATTATTAAACAGAGTATTCGCCTGCGTCAGGAAACAGCTGCGAATAAAGTCTTTTTAAGCCAGTTCCGCCAACAACCTTTTCCGCTTGCCACAACCGAACCATCCGAGCCGAAATCAGGTGGTCTTGGGCAGATCTATCAGGCCGGCCTGGATGAATTTAATACACTTCAACATACCAGCACTCGCCTCTCCTCGGCAGCGGTGACTGATCAGGTTGAACGACGTTTGCTCACCAGTGTCAGTGAACAGGAAGAAAAACTGGAAAAGCACCTGAGTTTTCTGGCGACTGTGGGTTCAGTTAGTCCCTATATCGGTTTGTTTGGCACCGTCTGGGGCATCATGAATTCTTTTATTGGCCTGTCTCAGCTTGAACAAGCCACCCTTTCCGCTGTCGCACCGGGTATTGCGGAAGCATTAATTGCCACCGCCATTGGTTTATTTGCAGCCATTCCTGCGGTGATTGCCTATAACCGCCTGAGTGCCCGTGCAGAAAAAATTTCTAATAGTTATTACAGTTTCGGCAATGAATTACAAACCCGAATGCTGCGTTTTTTACAGGCAGGGAATTAATACCACATGCAGAAACGTCAGAAAAAGCACGCACTCAACGCAGAAATGAACGTTGTTCCCTATATCGACGTGATGCTCGTGCTGCTGGTGATTTTTATGGTCACTGCCCCCATGCTCACCCAAGGCATAAAAGTGAACTTGCCGAATTTGGAAGCTGAAACTCTGGTCACCCCCAAGGAACAAAAAGTCATTACTATCTCGATTCAGGAAGATGGCCGCTATTACTGGAATGTGGGCGAAAGTGTCGATACTGCACAAGTTACCGACCGGGCAACGAGTCTCACAGAAATGAAAGAAAAATTATCTCCACTGCTACAAATCCATCAGGATATTCAGGTCTTTATTCGTGCGGATCGTAGCGCCAATTATGAGCTTGTTGCCCAAACCATTGGACTGCTACAACAAAGTGGCGTTGAGCAATTAGGCCTAGTCACCGAGGAGCAGGATCAGTGAAAAGCATATCACGGATCAATCCAGCCACTGCTGTCGCTTTCTCTGTGACAGCTTTCCTGCATGCCACCCTGGTCTACAGCGTGTTAAACCAGAATTTTGACAGTCCCATCCAAGAAGTCGCACCCAAGTCGGTACAGGTTAAATTTGTACAGCTTCCAAAAGCTGACATATCACCTCAGCTCCAACCTGAACATGCGCCAACTCAAGAACCAGCTCAATCTCAAGTAATGCCCTCAGCCGCTGCACCAGTCCAGTCCGCGCCAACTCAACTCGCTCAGTCGGTTAAAGCAAAGCCTGCTTCAAACCAACCTGCCAAAGCCAGACCAGAGCCAAGTCCTCAACCCAAAGTCGCCAGCTCACCAGCAGTGACAGATCATACATCCACCACCATGCAAACTACTGCAGCAGTGACGCATGAGTCTCCTCCTGCACCGGCCAAGCCTGCTGCGACCACACAACCGGCGCCATCTGCCAGCAAACCGATAGTGGCGGAAAATACACAACCTCCGCCTGTATTTGATGAAAAAAACTACAAACCGATTTCAAAAGTGAAACCGGATTACCCAATGCGAGCTCTGGAGAATGAATTGGAAGGCAACTGCACGGTCGAATATAGCGTGAATACTCAAGGCCAAGTGGTAAATCCTAAAGCATTATCAGACTGTGATCCGATATTTGTGCGTCCTTCACTCAATGCAGCCCGGCAGTTCAAATACCAACCACGGATCGTCAATGGTCAGGCTGTTGAAGTTGCTAAAATTAAAAATACCTTTGAATACCGGATTGAATAAAGATGCTTAATAGGCTCAGTTCTTTGTATGGTCTATCTTTATGAAAACATCTAGATCACTGGATTATCTGTCATTCATTGGGGCTGATATGAGTGGCGCAAACATGAAGTCATCTCGATGCAAACAGGAACCCAGGTTGTTGAACTGAAAAATGGCCGACGGTAATGTAACACCAATTTTGTTCACCAGAGCAAAACTTTGATAAAGAAGCTTTGCATTATCCCGATTATTGAATTGAGCTCATATCCTATCGACAAAAATGCAAAATACCTCCTCCATCCCCAAATTCTTCTTCAAAAGCCAATTACTTAACCTGAATCGCGGATAAGAAATTGACTTGAAAAATAAGAGGACTAGAGCCATCAGTTGAGTTACCACACCAAACTCACAACTCTAGTCCTGATGTTCAATAGTACCGAATTATTCTGCGTAATTGATGATTTTTTTCTTAAATTTGAATCAACTTATTGGGAGTTTCTCAAACAAAACTGTGGTTCCTTAA